>DRLX01000484.1 GCA_011322715.1 Desulfobulbaceae bacterium | reverse complement strand
TATATGACGTTCCGGTTAATTGATCTTTTCATCACTGCAGAAGGTGCTGATTAACTATCGTCACCCCGCTGAGCATGGAGCCGACAATGCCAAGGAAACCCTGGTCGGTTCCGGCGATGAACAGGTTTGGCAGGGGCGTGCATCCATCTTTTATTTTCATCGGGCTGCCATAGACCGCCCCCTGGTTTTTGCCGGTAAAACGCTCAATGGTCAGCGGCGTAAAACTATCCTGATATACAATGTCTTGTCCATAATTCCCAACAATTTTCCCGACCATCTGCCTGGACTCCTGTGAGCAACGCTCTTTTGCCGCCCCATAGTCGGCAGGGTCCAGCTGCCGCCAGCGGTGATAATCAGCCGCATGGGTCACCCGAAGCTGCATGGTCTCTTTTGCTTCAATCCCCTGAAAATTATCGGGAAAACAGACAACACCCCAGGAAGGGTCAATGAGTACATCCGGCCGCCGATAGCTCCAATCTTCACTGTGGCTGTAAAAAATAATGGTCTTGCCCCGGCTTAATTCACGGCATTTTTTTGCCGGCAGCAGGGAAATGGTCTCCATAAAGCTCATTTTACCGGTATGTTTTTCCGCATCAAGCTTCCACCCCGAAAGCCGTGCTGTTCCAGGCAATCCGACGGTGGACAGCACCGCCTTTGTGCTGATCTCCTTGCCATCCCCAAGGCGAACGCCCGTTACCAGCTCACCACGCCGGATAATCTCCGCAACCGGTGTCTTCAGACGCAGCTCACCGCCGAATTTTTTGTACTGGTCAACCAGAAGAGCGAGAAATTCCCTGATGGTATATTCCGGCCGGAAAAACCCTTCCAGAAAAAGAGCGCGGAACATGATGGCAAACTGGGCCAGGTCCATGTCATGCTCCTCGGCATTGCCATAGACCATGAGCGGCAGAAGCAACATATTTTCAAGCAGGGGATTGTTCAACTGTTCATGTAGAAACGCGCGCGCGGAACAGTGGGGCGCGGGAGCAAAGGGATCAAAATCCTCTATTTTTTTTATCAGGCCGGAAAAAGAAGAGCTGCAGCCGGGAAACTCCCTGGCGACCTCACTTGCAAGCAGGGAGAGGTCATTGGAAAAAGCAAGCCGGTTGCCCGGGAAAATAATTTGCGAGCCGAACTGTTCCCGTGTGACAAACCGTTTACGGGAAAGTTTGAGCTGCCGGAAGAGGCGGTTGAGCGGTGCCCGCTTGTCGGTCGGACGGGCAAAGTTGGTCATGGCGTGGAGACCGGTCTCCAGCAGATGACCATGGCGAAAATAATAGGAATTCAGCCCCCCCGGCAGGGAATGCTGTTCAAGAAGAAGCGTGCGTTGCCCGAAACGGGCTGCCCGGATACCAGCGGCCAGACCGGACAAGCCGCCACCGATTATGATAAGCTGATAATCAGCCAACAGAGATCAGACGGTAAGGTGTCTCAGCTACCCCGCCTTTGCACGGTCACGCCGGCCCGCATAGAGGGGCTATAGCGAACTGTCGCGCCTGCACAAATCCGGGGCACCTGATACACCTTACAATTCTTTACAATATGAAAACACATAGCTACATTCCCTGTGACCAGTTACGATCAGACGTCTTTCAGCTTTGGCTCAAGATAGTTGACACAACTGGTTAAGGTAGCAAGTTCAGGATACTCCTCTTCCGGTATCTGCAATTTATATCGCTTGCGCAATTCCATCACAATATCCAGAAAATCCATGGAATCAAGATCCAGCTGGTCCCGAAGCGGAGCATCGGCATCCAGGTTATCAAATTCTGCGTCTTCGTCAATATCTTCTATGATTTCAAGGATAAGATCCTTGATTTCGTCCCGGGTCATACCTGTCCTCTATATATAAACCAGCATGGCTGGACCATATTTTACCGTCCCAGCCACAACCAATGATGAAAATAGTCCGAAAGAATATAGCTACGCGGGCTATTTTCGGATAAAAAACAATAAATTCTCCCTACAAAAGCATCTCTTTTTTTGACGGAAGTAGACAGATATACCATAGAAAAATTTAGTTCGCCACAAATCTCTTGACAATTACCACCGAATTTATGCCGACCATGCCAAAGGAGTTGTTGAGCAGGGCATCCACCCGCTCAAGTTTCTTCGGAGTTCCGGCCACCAGTCCGGGTAATGCGCATTCCGAGTCAAGGTTATCCAGATTGATGGTCGGATGGACCATGTTGTCGGTAAAAGAGGGCAGATTACCGGCAAGTTCAAGCACACCGGCTGCTCCCATGGCATGACCGATATGTGATTTGGTGTTATTAGTCCAAGTGTGGGGACAATCGACAAACACCTCCCGGATGGCCCGGCATTCCTCGACATCGCCCTGACGGGTCCCGGTGGCATGGGTATTGATTATGGTGATATCAGAGGGCTGCATACCGGCACGCTCAAGGGCCGCCTGCATACACCGGCTCTGGCGGGGTCCATAGGGAAGGACAAAATCCCTGGCATCGGAGTTGACGGCATAACCGGCAATCTCGCCGTAAATCTTTGCGCCCCGCGCCAGGGCCCGATCAAGTCGTTCCAGGGTAAAGACGCAACCGCCCTCGGAAATGACGATCCCATTACGGTCCCGGTCCAGAGGCCTGCTGGCCTTTGTCGGATCAACATGTTCGGCCAGAGCTCCCTGTGCCCTGAAACTGGCAAAGATACCAAAGGATCCCACACATTCGGATATACCGCCGCACAGGGCGAGGTCCACCTCCCCAAGCTGGAGCATCTGCAATCCCTGAATAAGGGCGGCATTACCGGCGGCACAGGCGGCACCGATGGAATAATGAGGGCCGGTAATCCCCTGATTCATGGTTATTTCACCGGCCGGATTATTGAGGACGGTTCTGGGATTATGATGATGGGTCCAGTAATCGACATTGTAGTCAAACCGGCTGATATTGTAGACCTCGTTTTCGGTCTCAACGGTGCCGTGTTCGGTAAGGCCGATATAGACGCCCGTTCGTGACCTTTCATATTGGGTAAAATCGATGCCCGCATCACTCAGGGCCTCCCCCGCACAGTACACACCGATGCAGCCGGCCCGGGTGCCGCGTTTGTTTTCCCTTTTCTTCCGATACTTTGTTTCGGGAAAGGTACAGATACCGGCCGGGGCCCTGCCCATGTACCGGAGATCAATACTGGTAATTCCACTTTCTCCGGCCAGCAGACGTCGCCGATATTCGGCCGGATCATTGGCTCCACCGGGTGCGGTCAGGCCGACACCGGTCAGAACAAAACGATTGTGTGCGGATTTATCACTCATTCCTTCACTCCTGCAAGTTCAGCAACAATTTTCGGCGCGGCAGCCATTGCCTCACCCAGTTTATCGGGCATGTTCCCCCCGGCCTGGGCCATATCCGGCCGCCCGCCACCCTTGCCGCCGACAATAGCCGCAACCCCTGCTACCAGTTGCCCGGCCTTGATGGAATCGGTCAGGTCTTTACTGACGAGAGCCAACAGGGCGGCCTTGCCGTTGATAGCGCCGCCAAGAACGGCAACACCGCTTCCCATCCGATCACGGACCTTGTCGCCGACCTCACGCAGGGTTTTGGGAGAATCCAACGGGATCTCACCGGCAACCACCTTAATCTCCCCCACCTGGACGGCACTGTTCAGCAGACCGTCAAGATCGGACATGGCTCGAGAGGCTGCCAGTGTTGCCAACTCTTTTTCCAGTTCTTTCTGTTTCTTCAACAGCGCCTCTATCCTGGCAGGGGCCTCAACAAACGGACCGGACAGCAGGGAGGCCACCTCATCCGCCCCGGCAGACAGCTGCTGGAGATGGGTAATTGCCGCTGCTCCGGTTATCGCCTCGATGCGGCGCACACCGGCGGCAATGCCGGACTCGGAGACAATGGTAAACAGGCCTATATCACCGGTTGCCCGCGCATGGGTCCCGCCGCAGAGCTCCTTGGAAAAGCCCTCAATGGCCACAACCCGCACCTCAGAACCATATTTTTCACCAAAGAGTGCTGTCGCCCCCTGGGAAATGGCCTCCTCTTTGGCCAGGACAGCGGTCTCAACCGGCGTGTTGCGACGGATTTCACTGTTGACCAGTTGCTCGATCCGGTGAATTTCCTCTGCACTCAGCGGAGAAAAATGAGTGAAATCAAAGCGTAAACGCTCGGCATTGACCAGTGAGCCGGCCTGCTTGACATGATCACCCAACACCTTTTTCATGGCCGCCTGCAAAAGATGGGTAGCGGTATGATTTGCCCTTGTCGCCGTGCGCAATGCGTCTTCGACCACGAGTTCAACCTCACAGCCAGGGGACAGGCTGCCCTTTTCCACCACACCCTCGTGCAGAACAAGGCCTTCCACCGCCGCCAGCGTATTTTCCACCCGAAAGGTCCCGGAAGAACAACGGATCAGTCCCCTGTCCCCGACCTGGCCGCCGGATTCGGCATAAAACGGAGTTACCGGACAGAACAATTTATATGATGCGCCTGTTTCAGCCTTGTCGACCAGCGCACCGGATTCGTCGATAATCCCACCAATGGTGGACGTACACTGCTGGACATCATAACCGACAAATTCAGCAGCTTTGCCCTGTTCCACCAGGGTCAATACGCCGGTTTCAAGGTGATCAACGTCCTTCCCTTTCCAGGACCGGCGGGATTGCCGGCGCTGCTGCTCCATGGCCTGGGTAAATCCTGCTTCATCAAAGGCAATCTTTTCCTCCAGCGCCACATCCCGGACAATATCCACGGGAAAGCCGTAGGTATCATAGAGCTTAAAGATAAAGTTTCCATCGATACAGGCGGAGTCGCCCTGTTCCAGGCGCAACCGCTTAATCTCGCGGGCAAGCATGGCCAAACCGTTATCCAGGGTCTCGCCGAACCGGGATTCCTCATTGGTCACCACCTTTGCCAGCAGTTCACGGGCATCGGTAAGATGCGGGTACGCCTCTTCCATGATGTCGATCACCAGGGCACAGACTCCGGGAAAGAAGGTTTCCAGGCCGAGACTGCGACCGAAACGAATGGCCCGGCGCATGATTCGGCGCAGGACATAGCCGCGTCCTTCGTTGGACGGCAACACCCCGTCAGCAACTAGGAAAGTGGTGGCCCGGGCATGATCGGCAATGACCCGCATGGCCACGTCATCGGAATCATCAACCTTATATTGTTTTCCGGACAGGGTGGCGATGTACTCAATCAGGGGGGTGAAGAGATCACAATCAAAATTATTGAATTTCCCCTGCAGGACCGCTGCCACCCGTTCAAGCCCCATACCGGTATCAATGGAAGGCTTGGGCAGGGGCGTCATGGCGCCGGACTCATCCCGGTTAAACTGCATGAACACCAGGTTCCACAACTCAAGAAAACGATCACAGTCACAACCGACCGCACAATCGGGCCGATCGCAGCCATGTTCAGGTCCCTGGTCGATATGGATTTCGGAACAGGGACCGCAGGGACCGGTGTCACCCATGGCCCAGAAATTGTCCGCCTCGCCCAGCCGGACAATTCTGCCCTCGGGCAGGTCTTCTATTTCTTCCCAGAGTCTGTACGCCTCATCGTCATCTTTATACACCGAAACCCATAATTGCCGGGGATCAAGTCCCAGCTCTTTGGTGAGGAATTCCCAGGCATAGGCAATGGCATCTTCTTTAAAATAATCGCCAAAGGAAAAATTACCCAGCATCTCAAAAAAGGTATGATGACGCGCCGTATGGCCGACATTTTCAAGATCATTGTGCTTACCGCCCGCCCGCACACAACGCTGGGAGGTCGTGGCCCGGGTATAGTCCCGCTGTTCTTCTCCGATAAAGACCTTTTTAAACTGGACCATACCGGCATTGGTAAAGAGCAGGGTCGGGTCGTCATGGGGGACAAGGGAAGAAGACTCGACAACGGTATGCCCTTTGTCGGAAAAATAGCTGAGAAACCTGGATCGTATTTCGTTACCTTTCATGGAAACATTGTTGTGCTGAAATTATTTTAAAAAAGGCAGCATTGCCTTAAATTGCGATGTGCCTGCCTGTTGCAGTAATTCATAGATAATCATTTCCGCCGGAGCCGGCACGACCCCGATTTCACTGAGGCGTCGTCTGCCGAAGCGGTCATTTTCAGGGGTCCTGGAAGAAACACCATCAACAATACACCGTACCTTGTACCCAGCCTGTAATGCACCCATGGCCGTCTGATAAATACAGATATGGGTCTCCACGCCGCACAGAAGCAGGGTGTCGATCTCGGGCGGCAATTTGTCCAATTCCTGCCTGACCTCAGGGTTTGCCAGGGCGTTAAAATGCAGTTTGTCCGGACATGGCGCCCCGGTCAGGAGTTGCGCCAGTTCAGGGACAATCGGACCGATACCCTTTTTATACTGCGTGCAGCAGAGAACTGGAAGGGAAAACACCTCGGCCAGCCGAATCATAAGGGTGATATTTGTTATGACCCGGTCGGCCCCATGGATATGGGCCATGAGTCGTTCCTGCGGGTCAACGATAAACAGGCAGCATTGCCCGGGATCCAAGAAGGACTGTTTTTTTTCCATGGGCCCATTCTCCTTCGGGGTAATTACTGATCACAAAATACTGATCACAAAAAATACAGTACCCGGCTATGTAGCTGGCATCAGGCTTTTTTGCAACAGAAAAAGGCCTTTGACCAACAGATCGAATTCCTGCCTGCAAAACAAAAAAAAGCGGTGTTTCCACCCATAGATGGAAACACCGCTCAACCACTGTAAAAAGCACGGCTATACGCCGATCAATTCTACATATTACCTGCGAACGACACCGGGAACCCGGATATCTTCAACGAGATGTTGAATATGTTCAGGCGGAGCCGGGGTAATTCCGGAAATAACATAGGCAACGACAAAATTCAACAATGCGCCGACGGCACCGAATGCCTCGGGGGATATTCCCAGGAACCAGTGGGCCGGATTATTGGGCGCCATGGCGGTACCGGGAATGAAGAACCAGCCCTTGAACCAGAAAATATAGACCAGGGTAATTCCCAGACCGGAAAGCATACCGAGAACAGCACCGATATTATTAACTCTTTTCACAAAGATACCCATCATCAGGGCCGGGAAGATGGAGGACGCAGCCAGACCAAAGGCCAGGGCAACAACCTGGGCGGCGAATCCCGGGGGATGCAGTCCAAAATATCCCGCCACGCAGATAGCGCCTGTCATGGCGATACGACTGGCCAGCAACTCACCCTTGTCCGACATGTTCGGGGCAATGATACCCTTCAAAAGGTCATGGGAGATTGAGGAGGCAATGGCCAGGAGCAGACCGGCGGCGGTGGACAGAGCAGCGGCAATACCACCGGCGGCAACAAGAGCGATAACCCAGTTGGGCAGTTTGGCAATTTCAGGATTGGCCAGAACCATAATGTCACGGTCCACCTTGACCATTTCGTTCTGAAATTCTTTATTGGCCTTTCCTACATACTGAATCCGACCGTCGCCGTTTTTGTCTTCAAACTTCAGCAGACCGGTTTTCTCCCAATTTTTAAACCAGGTGGGACGCTCATCATATTTAAGCCACTGACCGGCATTGGGGCCGGTGGTGGGATGAATGGTCTCCATTAGGTTCAACCGGGCCATGGCACCGACAGCGGGAGCGGTCGTATACAGAATGGCAATAAATACCAGGGACCAGCCAACGGAAGAACGGGCATCCTTGACCTTGGGTACGGTAAAGAACCGGGTGATAACATGGGGCAGACCGGCAGTGCCGATCATCAGGGAAAGGGTGTACAAAAAGATATTAAGCGTACTCCCCTTCTGAATGGTATAGGCCCCAAAACCCAAATCAACCAGGGTCTTATCCATCTTATCGAGCAGAAACATATTATTAGGATCCCCACCCATATGGGCGCCCAGGCCAAGCTGCGGCAGGGCGGTTCCGGTAAGCTGCAGGGAAATAAAGATAGCAGGAACCGTATAGGCAAAGATAAGAACGCAGTACTGGGCGATCTGGGTATAGGTAACCCCTTTCATGCCGCCGAGAACAGCATAGATAAAGACGATGATCATACCGACAAGCAGCCCCATTTCAAACGGCAGTTCCAGAAAACGGGAAAAGGCAACACCGATGCCCTTCATCTGGCCGATAACATAGGTCAGCGATGCGGTGATCAGGCAGATAACCGCCACCACGCGGGCGATATTGGAATAGTACCGGTCACCGATAAATTCCGGCACGGTAAATTTACCATATTTACGTAAGTACGGGGCCAGCAGCATGGCCAGCAGACAGTACCCGCCGGTCCAGCCCATGAGAAAAACCGAGGCATCATATCCCTTAAAGGCAATCAAACCGGCCATGGAAATAAATGAAGCCGCACTCATCCAGTCTGCACCGGTGGCCATACCGTTAAGGACCGGATGAACCCCTTTACCGGCAACATAAAACTCGCCGGTCGTGGCGGCCCGTGCCTTGACGGCAATAAAAATATACAGGGCAAAAGTCGCCCCGACAACAAGATAGGTCATTAATTGTAAACTCATCGATTCCTCCTTTAGTCTTCCTGGACGCCAAATTTACGGTCAAGCTGATTCATACGCCAGGCGTAGAAAAAGATGAGCACGACAAAGGCATAAATCGATCCCTGTTGCGCAAACCAGAATCCAAGCGGATAGCCGCCCAGAATACGAATGTGATTCAATGCCGGGGCAAGGAAAATGCCACAAACGTAAGAGACGATAAACCAAACGACCAGACAACCCATAACCAGTCGAATATTTGCCCTCCAATACTCCGTTTTTTCACTCATACAATCCTCCTCTTTCTTGGTACGACGAAACACAAATGTTCCGTCCCATAGTCTCACAATTCTACAAAACTTCTCAATCCCTTCAAACAGCGGGGAGAAATTAACGATATCACCCCGATGCAATCAACAACGCACCATCCTGTTTCTTCATATCAATGCCGGGGCATCCCTGACAATTCAAGGCACATGATGTTCCGATTTTTGCCTGTTCGCAAGCCGAAAACCATGATTCCAACCGGCATTGAGCATGGATGAAGGGTCATTCAGTTTGACATGTGTGTATACCTGTTCACCTTGCTGCTGTCAAGAACTTAGCCGGTTGAAAAACAGGCAAAAACCCGCCATATAGGGCATTTTTCATTATCCACTTCCGCATAAATAATCGGAATAACGAACATCCGGCACAGCACCTGTCGCTGATTTCAACTTCTGCCCATCAGGCTGAGAATTCGCCCTGCAAGATAGAGTTCCTTGAGAGTCCTGATGCCGCCATGCTTAAGTTTCTTGACCAGAAAGAGAAACAGATAAGCTGTCTGCAGAGCATCTTCCAGCGCATCATGGGGCTTAAAACGGGGCAGATTGAATTCATCACTTAACAGATCCAGATTGTACGATTCCGATTGATCACAGCCCCCGAAATGGTCCCGGCACCGGGCTTCTTTATACCCCCTGGCAAGACGCATGGTATCCACACTGGGATTGGATATCAGGCCACCAAGATGCCTGCGGGTCGCCTTACCCAGAAAATGCATATCAATGCCGACAAAATGACCAACCAGCAGGGCATCTCCGCAAAAATCAAGAAAATCGGGCAACACCTCTTCCATGGGCGGCGCTCCCCGAAGCTGTTCCGGAGTTATTCTGTGGACAAGGGTGGCTGCATTGGGGTCGATATTTTTAGGACGGATATAACAATGAAAGGTCTGACTCAATTCGATCTGCAGGTTGACCATTCGGACAGCGCCAATGGAAATAATCTCATCTTTTCTCTTGTTCAGTCCGGTGAGTTCCGTATCAAAGACAACAAACCGATAATCGGTCAGCAACCGGCCCTGGTTAAAGTCTTTAAAGAGTTCCCTGTTTTTTGCCAGGGCGGGATGAATTTTTCGAAACCCCGGGAAAAAATCACGCAGCGACACCGTCTTACCCCACCGGAAAAAGAGAGCGCAGGACGGCATGCAGCCGCTCGACGACCTCAAAGGATTCTTTCAGCATTTTCTTCTCCAGATCAGACAACTGGGCCGGATCAATGTAGTTGTCCGGAAGGGTCCCCTCTTCAATCTGGGTCAGCTGATGAATAAGACGCAGTTGCATCTGCATTTCATAGGCATCATGGGCGGTCGCCCACAACTCCTCGGAAATATGACCCTCCTCGGAAAGGACGTGCAGCCGGGCCAGGGTGTTGGTTTCTTTTATCCCGTACTTCAATGCCAGCACCCGGGCAAAGTTGACAAATGGCGTCAATCCTTTGGTCTTGAGATCAAGTTTGTTTCGATGTTCACCGTCTTTGTTGACGATAAAACTCTTAAAAAAGGAAAGCGGCGCTTTGACGGCCATGCATTCCCGGGCAAGATGCAGCAGATAAATTTCCTGACGTTCGGTCTGCTTTTTGAGATATTTTCTCAAATCATCCGCCAGCGCACTTTTCCCGAAACCGGGTCGGAAATCAAAGAAAATGGTCACATGCAGCAGTTCTTCCGGGTCCGGCGTGCCGATCCAGCCTGCAAAATAATCCTTCCACACGGATACGGGTTGACACCACTTGGGATTTCTCGCCATAATTTCCCCGGGGCAGAGCGGATAGCCGCAGTTGACCAGGTGATCGATTGCCTTTTCGGCAAAAGTCGAAAAATAGTCGTGGGCAGCCTGCGCCTCCTGCTCGTCTTTGGGATCGGCATAGATAATTGCGTTGTCCTGGTCGGTCTTAAATGTCTGTTCACGCCGCCCCTCACTGCCCATCAGCAGCCAGCAGTAGGCTACCGGCGGCGGACCTAATTCATCTTCAAGAAGGGTCAGCATCCTCTCAAGGATCTGATCATTCAAGAGGGAAATCATCCGGGCAATATTGCCGGCCTTGGCCCCCTCCTTGATCAGGTTTCTGATAATATCGGGAATTTTCTGCGACAGAGGATACAACCCTTGAATAGTCCGCTGTTTACCGATCTCCTTAAAGAGAGAATAGGGAGAGGTCCCCTGCAGAAGCATAATATCATGGGAGGTGACCACGCCGATGATTCTGCCCTTTCGTTCAACCGCAAGGTGATGGATACCGGTGGTCATCATCTGGAGCAGGGCGTCAAAACAGGTGGATTTGGAGAGAACGGTAGCCACCGAGGTGGTCATAATCCGGTTCACCGGCTCCCGGTAATCAAGGCCTGCGGCAATGACCTTGTTGCGCAGATCACGATCGGTGATAATACCAACTATTTGCTCATCATCATCCGGATCATGAATGAGGAGCGATCCGATGCGATACTCGGCCATGGCCCGGGCAGCATCCTGGATAGTTGCCGTGGCACTGATCTTTCTTGGGACGGCCTTTATAATATCCCCGACCTGCATTGTGAAAAGATACATCTCTTCATCCCCGCGCCGTGTCATACGATGGCGACGCAGCTCGGTATAGGCGGTATTAACGATCTTTTCAGAAAAACTTTTCAGGTAAAACTGGGCGAAACCGGGTTGCTTGTTGATCAGGTCCAGGAAAACCTCACGCGGGAGAAGAAAGCAAAAGGTATCCTCCACCATCTCGATATCAAGGTTTGCCTTAGTACCGCGAATAATCGGCAAAGCACCGATATAGGAACCCTCACCCCGGTAATCCTTCAGCGTTACCTCACCCTCGTCATCGGTCAGAAACGACTTCACACCGCCCTGCTGAATAAGATAGAGAAAATTTACCTCGGTTTCACCGGCAGTGAACAGTCGTGTCCCCTTGGGGAAAAAGTCCACCCGTACGTGGCGGGCAACCTCATGCAGAACATCGGTATCAAGTTCATTAAACGGCATAATGGTCGAAAGGAACTCAACCACGACCTCGGGTGCGACGGAATGAATATCAGCAGCCATTACAATTTACGAATTTTAAGGAATGGAGCACAAACAAAAACAGACAGGATGCATACACACCCTGCCTGTCCCATACAACAAATTTACACCGGATAATTCACAATAATCAGCCCAGCTGTTTTTTACCGTCGACCAGATGGTCGACAACGGACGGATCAGCCAGCGTAGAGGTGTCACCGAAGTTATCAAAATCATCGGCGGCGATCTTGCGCAGAATGCGACGCATAATTTTTCCGGATCTGGTCTTAGGCAGACCGGGCGCCCACATGATAACCTCGGGGGTGGCAATAGGACCGATCTCCGCCCGTACATGTTTGCGCAGCTCGGCAATCAGCTCATCGCTTCCTTCCACACCCGACATAAGTGTTACATAGGCAAAGATTGACTGCCCCTTGACCGGATGCGGCATACCGACAACAGCAGCCTCGGCAACGGCCTCATGGGAAACCAGCGCAGACTCGATTTCCGCCGTGCCCAGACGATGACCGGAGACATTGATAACGTCATCCAGTCGGCCCATAATCCAGAAATAACCATCTTCATCCCTGCGGGCACCATCTTCGGGATCATAGATGTTCTCATAACGACTGAAATACGTTTTTTTGAACCGTTCCGGGTCGCCGAAAACACCACGGAGCATACCCGGCCAGGGAGCACGGATAACCAGATGACCACCTTCGTTGACTCCGGCCTCGTTGCCTTCTTCGTCATAGATGGCGGCATCAACACCGGGTAGCGGCAGGGTCGCGGAACCGGGTTTAAGCGGAGTGGCATACGGAAGCGGCGAAATCAGAATACCGCCGGTCTCGGTCTGCCACCAGGTATCGACAATCGGCAGTTTTTCCTTACCGATATTGACATAATACCACATCCAGGCCTCGGGATTGATGGGCTCGCCCACGGAGCCGAGGATACGCAGACTGGAGAGGTCCCAGCGCTTGGTCGGTTCTTCCCCTTCCCGCATAAGCGCCCGGATGACCGTCGGTGCAGTGTAAAAGGTATTGACCCGAAATTTTTCCACCACCTTCCAGAATCGGTCCGGTCCGGGATAGGAGGGAACGCCCTCAAACATGAGCGACGTTGCGCCAAGGCCGAGCGGACCATACAGAATATAGGTATGACCGGTGATCCAGCCGATATCGGCTGTACACCAGTAGACATCATCGTCTTTCATATCAAAGACATACT
>DRLX01000483.1 GCA_011322715.1 Desulfobulbaceae bacterium | reverse complement strand
CCACCGCCCAATCCCCCTGCCCCGACCATTGTCGACATCAATGGTGACGGCAAACCGGAAATCCTATACGCGGCCCACGACGGCTATATCTACTGCACCTCTTCAACCGCCCACACCCTCTGGCGCCGGAACATCCAGCACGGCCGGGCCATCATGTATGGGTCCGAAATCATGGTGGCCGATCTCAACCGGGACAATGTCCCGGAGCTGATACTGACCACCTATGGCGATCCGGACAATATCACCCCCGGCAAAGCGCATGGCTACCTGATGATCCTGGATAACCAGGGCAATATCCTCCATGATATCCAACTGCCCTTTCAGGGTACAAACGGCAACGGCAAGGGTGCGCCCGCAGCGCCCACGGTGATGGACACCAACGGCGACGGCACTGTGGAAATCCTTATCCAGACATTCGGCGCTGGATTCATGATCTATACGGTTCCGGGATCGGCGGAAAATCTTCTGTTATGGCCGACGGCCAGGGGAAATTTCCTGCGGGATGGACGAGCGGCGACAAGGATGCACAAACATGGAAGTTTGCCGCCGATTTATCTTCTGCTGCGTCACCCGTGAGACCTGTCCAAACCTGAAGCGAGAAAAGCAGTTAACAACCACCAATGAGCGGATTGGCGGCAACCAGGGCAAAACCCCGCCAATCGTCCTCTTCCACAAAATCAACAGTAATAGTGCCGCAGCGCAGCAGTACCTGTTTGTCCACGATATACACAACACCATCTTTTTCAAGCTGGTGATCGCTGTCCTTTGGCTCATCCAGAGCCAATACCAGGGAAGGCCCGGTCGCTCAGCCACCCGATTGCAGCTTGATCCGCACCGCTTTACCGCCGCCGGACTCCCGCATATAGGGAACGAGTTGTTCTGAAGCACTGTCGGTTATTGCAAGCATGTTCTTCTCAATATGTTCATAAAATTTTCCGAGCACCATCGATCTTCTGAAACAGGGGGCGACCATAGTTTGCCGGAATCACGGGCAAAGAACCTTTTTGGGTAACGGGTGAATATCATGTCAATTCCTGTAATCGCTACCGGACGATGGTATCCCTGGTCCTGCGCTGCTGAGTTTTGAACATTACCGGACAACAGGAAAAGGCCCCTAAAATTGTCGGATCAATAAAATACGCATCCTAATCCAATTCTATCATTAACAGATAATAGTGCTGTACAAACGGCTCCCATTTCACCCTTTTCAATTTTAATCGTCACCGACAGCAATCTTCAGCATCCAGGAACAGTAAAGCGTCCGCCGGATGATTTTCAAGCCATTCATTGTTATTTCTGAAATTCTGCACATCATCTCCGGCAACCCGGCAAATGACATCACTAAATGCATCGGAACCGAAAAAGTTATTCATTTCAAGTTGCTCCAGCATTTTATGCAGATCATACACATGGCGGATTTTCATTTTCAGAGCATCCATGGGATTTTCGCTGTAGGAAAAACGGACCAGACTCATGATTTTTTCACACAAGGTACGGACAGGCCGCAGCACATTGACATGAAACGGCAGCAAACCAAATTCTGCCGCAATTTCCTGCTGATCCTGCTCTATCATCATGTCATAGATGTAAGAAGATAATGGATGAGAAATATACGGTTAATAGTATCCAAACCATGTTGACTCGACCACAATCACATTTCGAACTTGACCAAAACTTCCGCGAAACATCTTGGGGTAACTGTGGGCAGTCTTTCGGTTCATTCCCATCTTCCGGGTTAATCCTTCAATTTCAACCTCGGGCATTATGGGGGTGACCGCCTGACCAACCTTTTTTATTTTACGTTTAAGCTGATTGTCCGTTTCTCCCCCATGGTGTTTGACCACCAGGTCAATATCCTCTGAGAATCGATCAATTAAGCCGAAGCATTTGGAAAGCGCGGTTCCACCTTTAAAAACGGTTTCCTCGCCGATTGGGGCATGAAAAATACCATGTAAGGCATAGGTGACCCAGTAATCTTTTTCAATAAATATCTCCGGGATATTCAATTCTGCAGCAGTAGCGATCACTGCCTGGCGGAAGAGAGCCTCATCTTCATGCAATCTCATTTGAATTTGATACTCCATTCGGGCGCGGAAGAGAGTATTTCGGAAACCCCTGGAATGGTGTACGAGGTCAGGGGATTGAGAGACTTTTTCAATTTTGCCGTTATCTCGTCCCGGGCGAGATCACAGAGCATTGCGCCCAGCAGTGCACGGGTGACCGGCGCGGCTTGTTCTGTCGTTTGCTCCAGATCAGACTGAATTTCGGCGCTGATGGTGTTCCAGTTTTCCTGGGCCAGCAATACCATCTTTTTGGTCCGCTGGCCCTGCGCGGTGGAAAGCGGGATTAATTCATCCAGGTGCTGCAACACGAGGTTGGCGATTTTACGTTCCCCAGCAGGAACAGCATCATCGTTGAGGGTTTGCAGAAATCGGAGATATTCAGCCCGGATCATACCCACCGCCTCCTATTGCACCGTCACCTGGCCGTTCATCAGCATGGGCAGGAGCCAGTCTCGGAGTTGGGCAAGGTGCTGGTTTTCTTTAGTGTTGTTAGCTATACGCTCAAAGATTGGCTCAATTATCGCCGCAAATTTATCGACAACGGCAGTGTCTGAAATGATCAAATCGGTAAACTCGATGTCATTCGAAACAATGGAATTGAATACAGACCCCGATGACTTAACCTCCAAGTGCCTAATCAAATCCTTGGCAAGAAAAAACAAGTAGGTGTGACTGAT
>DRLX01000482.1 GCA_011322715.1 Desulfobulbaceae bacterium | reverse complement strand
GAGCAGCAAGAGGGGAAGATCGGGTTGTTGATAGCGAAATTCCGCCAACAGATCAACGCCCGCCTGTTCATTGAGTGTCCCGTTTTTCGGAAAACGAACATCCGACAGAACGCAGAAAATGTACTGCCGATACTTTGTAAAAATTTCGACCGCTTCTTCATAGGAGGCGGCGGTCAGAATCTTTGGCCGGGCCCGCATTTTCAACAACCGATGTTTTTCGTTCAAGCCCTCATCAAGGACCGACTGCGTCTGTCGGACAACTTCCGCATACAGCATCGGCAACAGCTGCGACCTGTACAGGGGAGAATCCTCAACAAGAAGAATGACCCGGACCATGGCCTTGGTGGTATCGGTCTCGACATTCAGGCCGTCTTCCACATTCTTGACGATTGCCAGCAGGATATCGGAATCGCAACACCAGACATAAACGTTATCGATACAGGTACACGTATCGGGCTGACCGGGGATGACGGCATCACGCACGGAATGGGCCAGCAGGATAACGGGCAGATCAGGATAACGTTTCTTGACCTCGCTGCCGAAACAATACCCGTCCATTTCACCAAGATGCGGCATGGTGATAACGAGGTCAAACCACTTGCTTTCAAGGATTTCCAGGGCCTGGCTGGCGGTTGTGGCCCTGGTTATCCGGGGCGGACGGCTGAGATTGAGGCCGTGGTATTCATTGATGATGCGGGAGGTCATGGAGTTGTCTTCTTCCATGATATAGGCATCATAGGGACTGGAAACAAGAAGGATTTCCTGCACCTTAAAGGCCATCAGTTCGTGAAAAACGGTGAAATGGGGATCAAACCCATTTGCCGACAATGCAAGATCCCGATTCGCTGTGGCCATTGATGACTTCATACCATTGTCCTCTTGTCAAGTCGGTCCGATTTTTTTATTTTCCGTAAGGATGGCTAAGTAAAAACATAGATGTACAGGTAAGCGAAGACTCCGAGGAGTAGTGTTCCGGGGCGGGTCTCAACTAAACAGGTAGTATGTTGTGAGTCACTCCGGGACACACGACGCAGGAGATCTCTGTTTTTACGACGCCATCAAGGATTTCAGTTCATCCGGCGTGTTGACATTGCGCCAGGACCCACGCAGATCGGCAGGAGGCTGCGGTGTGAGAATACCGGGACCGCCGACCAGGCCACCGGGACGCAGACAGCCCTCAGCGGCCAATTGTTCCACAAGAGGGCGACAACGAAAATCATACCAGGCCAGCAAAGGTTCCACCCTGCCGTCACCACGCAGGTCCGGCAGGATCGCTCTGATGCCCGGTTTACGCCGGGATTTCAGCCAGGAAAAGGCGCGTGGATCAATGGCAGGCTGATCGCAGGCCACCATGAGCCAGGAGACGGCGGGCTGCCAGCGCAGGACCGACAGCAATCCGGCAAGGGGGCCGGCAAGATCGGGGACGTCCGGTACCCGAACAAGACGAGTAAGAGAAGAAGGGACCTCACCCTTACCCGAAAGCACCACCTGATCGACATGGGGTTCTAGCTTGGCAACTGCGTCTTCAAGCCAGGTCAGGCCATCCTGATCGATAAGATGCTTGGGCCGCCCCATGCGACTGCTCTTACCGCCGATCAACAGGCAGCCATAGATTGGAACCTGCCGGCATTGGAGGGCAAGCCGGTCCGCTATCCAGTCATAAACCGCCTCCACCCGCCGTTGCGAAGGTTCTATTATATGAAGAACAGTGCCGGCATTTTCCGGAGGCCGGGTATGGCCTTTACCGAGCAGCCAGATCTTGTCCACCGGCGTGGAGGCATGCCCTTCGACCAGAACCAGGTCATAATGGGCGCAGAGCCGACGGAGGAAAAAAGAAAACCCGTCGGTATCATGCCTCCGGAGAAAAAATTCCTCGCCGAACAGGGCCACATCGGCACCGGCCTGAAAAAAACGATCACTGTCCTTGCCCGGGGCATCAACGACAACACGATGGGCCCCATGCTTGACCACGACCACCCGCAGGCCAAGCTTGATAAATTTCGGGATCAAGGCCTCAAGCAAGGTGGTCTTGCCGGCGCCGCTGCTGCCGCAGAGACCTATGATGGGTAAATAATCATTTGGCACAGAGATTTTTCTCACGAAACCCACCTTAATTTCCCACTTTTCGGAAAGAGCCCCTGCATTCGCCCCCGGCGCAACAGTTCCTGGACGGCGCCAATGCCCTCTTCTCCCAACTGTTCGGAAAAATCATTCACGTACAAATCAATATGGCTTGCCAGCACCTGGTCATCAAGCTCCCGGGCATGTCCCCTGATATATTCCCCGCCTCGGCCGGGATGGCTCCGTATCCATTGCAGGCTTTTTTTAATCCCCTGGTTGATTGCCCTCTGCACCTGAACCGACAATGATGCACGCACACCAATGCAACCAAGTGGAATAGGGAACCCGGTTTCCTCCTCCCACCAGAGGCCCAGATCCTGCAGGCAGAAAAGGCCCAGATCCTGGTAGGTAAATCGCCCTTCATGGATAATGACGCCGCCGTCAACCGTCCCGTTTTGCACGGCTTCCATGATTTCGTCAAAACGCATGACCACGGTTCGGGTCACCTCAGGCGCAAAAAGCCGCAGCAACAGGGCTGCGGTGGTATAGGTTCCAGGAATGGCAATACAACTCTTATCATCGACCCGGAAGGAAGCATCAGCACTGACCAAAAGAGGCCCACATCCCCGACCCAGGGCGGCTCCGGCCGTGAGCATCACATAGTCATCCAGCAGATGGCCAAGGGCGTGAAAAGAGAGTTTGGTCACATCAAGACGCCCCTGCATGGCCCAACGATTGAGCTGCTCCACATCAGCCGACATCGGTTCTGTAAAGGCAATAGTATGAAGGGGAATCAGGCCATGCACCAGGGCATAAAAGATATAGGTATCATTTGGGCAGGGCGAAAAACCAATGGAGAGCGGTTCAGGGTTCAAGGTTTCGGGTTCGGAGTTCAAAAGTTTTGGTTCAAGGTTCAGGGGTTTTGAGTTTCCATCAGGTGGCCGGCGACAAGGGCTGCCGTTGCTCCCACCTTTGTACAAGCCTCTTTCAATTGCCAGCGGCCGGTATCGCGATCCTCGACAAAATTGCTTATGCAACGGATTTCAAGACATGGCAGTCGAAACGCCTGACAGACCCTGGCCACGGCCGCGCCTTCCATATTCTCGCAAAGGCCGTCAAATCGGTCGGCCAGCATATCACCTCTTTTCCGTGTTCCCGACACACAGCTGACGGTGAGAAAACGCCCCTGATGAAAGGTTATTCCTTTCAGTGCGAGCAGGTTTGCGGCGTCCTGCAGCAATTTTTGATCCAGGGAAAAACGGTTGCGAACGCCAAGCTCAGGAGCTGAAAAATGCTCAATTCCGCAGGAGTAACATATTCCCATATCGGCAAGAATCTCCTCTGACGCCAGACAGATATCCAACATGTCCGCACCATCGCCTCCGGTTCGGTGGTAGGCCCCGGCAATGCCGAAAGTAAGCACCCCCTGCAAACCACTCCTTCCCCGTTCAAGACGGGAAGTCAAGGAAAATGCGGTTTCAACCGGCCCAATACCGGAGATTAGCGGTTCCCAGGACAGAGAACCGGAAACAGTCTTCCGGAAGGCCCGCATTTCCATTTCTGTGGCAGCAACGATGAGAAACACTATAATTCAAGGAGTTGAAGAAATGAGCCCCTTCTGCAACGCGTCTACTATTGCAATCAGGAACCTGATTACCACCGAAGCTCAGCAAAGCCGTATCAGGGATACCATCGCTCGGCATCCACCACTTGATTTGACATAAAATTCATCTGTTACGTAGAGAGGTTCTCTTTGTTCAATCCCACCAAGCGATGGTATCCCTTGTTTCTGAGGATTGATGGTAATCAGGATCAGGAATCCTTAGCACGGCGAATGTGTTTGGGGCAATAACTCTAAAGGGAATACCCCTTGACCTCATTGTACAGTAGTGTATGTATCGCCGAAACATATTTTTTCGAATCCAGCGTATGGAGTAATCAGTATACCTGGACCATATTTTCAGATCATACCCACAATAGATGATTAACGAAGACCTGCAGCTGACAGCCTATGACTTTGAGCTTCCGGAGGAGAGTATTGCCCAGGAACCTGCACAGCGCCGCGACCAGTCCCGCCTGATGGTGCTGGACAGGGCCGGGGACACGCCTGTTCACACCCGCTTTACCTCCATCCTTGACTATCTGCGGCCAGGCGACCTCCTGGTTCGCAACGACACCAGGGTCTTTCCCGCACGATTGCAGGGCCGCAAGGAAACCGGCGGCCGGGTGGAGATGCTGCTGCTTAAATATCCGGGCAACGCCCGAAAGATTGGGGAAAAACTGTGGCGAACGGCACAGGTACCGGCACTGATCAAAAGTTCAAAACGACCCAAGGAAGGAGCAACCCTGCACTTCCATGATGATATCCGGGCAACGGTTCTCAAGCTCCGCGAGGACGGCAAAGTTGAAGTCGAATTCCGCTATCGACTTGGGCCGGGTGACTGCCTGGATGATCTCCTGCACCGGTGCGGGCAAATCCCTCTGCCGCCGTATATTCGGCGGCCAAACGGCAGTACGCCCAAAGATACCCGCCGTTACCAAACCCGTTATGCCGGGGCAACCGGGTCAGTGGCTGCTCCGACCGCCGGCCTCCATTTCAGCGACGACCTGCTCTGCGCCATAAATAGCCTGGGGGTGGAAACCTGCAATGTAACACTCCATGTCGGGTATGGAACCTTTGCTCCGGTACGTTGCAGGGACATTACCAAACACAAAATTCACAAGGAATTTGTCGAGGTATCTCCGCAAACCGCTGCAGTAATCAACCGGGCAAAAAAAGAAGACAGAAGAATATGGGCGGTAGGCACCACCACTGTTCGAACCCTGGAATTTGCCGCCGACAGCCGGGGTGAGGTACAACCGACCTGTACGCCTTGCGGCCTTTTTATCTACCCCGGGTTTCAGTTTCAGGTAATTGACAACCTGATCACCAACTTCCATCTACCGCAGTCCTCACTCATGTTTCTCGTTGCCGCCCTGACCGGCAGAAAGCGGTTGCTGGCAAGTTACCGGGAAGCAATACGGAAAGGCTACCGCTTCTTCAGCTACGGCGATGCCATGGCAATTATCCGCAAACAATAAATATACAGGTAGGCGGTTGGCGCGAATTCCGTGGCTTATACATCGCGACTTCAGCAGCTTCTACGATATTTTCTTGCCCTTGGAGACAACAAGTTACCTGAAAGAATTTATGACTCCCTTATGAAGAGGCGGAAGCTGAAGATGCCGCCGGACAACTTTTACAGGGGCTGTCGCCGCCTTGACAGGGAGGCGCGGAAGTTTTTTTGGGCGTGCTTTCCTTGGCAGGCGTTTTTTTGCCGTTGCCGTTATTAGCCGATGAGCCACTATACCCATCGGCATACCAGCCACCTCCTTTCAAATGGAAAGAACTCCGTGAAATGAGTTTCTTCACAGGGCCGCCGCATTCCGGGCATGTGGAAAGAGGTGTATCGGTCATCTTTTGCTGCACTTCAAAAACTTTCTCGCACTCCGGGCATTCATATTCATAAACAGGCATGGTACACTCTCAAAAATGTAAAATATATAATAAAGTCGATACGTTCATCTACCGTAAGGTAAAATTGTACAACCAAAGAGAAGAACATCTATATTTTTCAGGTACGGCCGACCAACCCGGCCGGTCCGATTCCTTCTGCACAATAATTCCGCTGTTCATCACTGTCAAGACCGGCGCTTCATTTGCAGCAATCTCTGCTGAATGCTTTCCAGAAGAATAGAACTACCTTATGCAATAAGAGAATTAAAATACAATGTTATCTCCGTATTGGTCCTTTGCTCGGCAATTGTCTACCAATTTTTCCCACATCCGGGTCCTGTTTCCGGAAAAAGCACTGAAAGGCAAGTAAATTTCTTGCAAAGATTCGATTGATCATCTATGTATATTTTATATTATACTCTCAATACAATCAGAGAAAGTATCAGTTTCAATACTTGACTTTCATGGAACAGCTGCAATTGACAATGAAATTTATCTGATTGATCAGAAAATTCTGTTTCATTGTCCGGCTTACATTAAACAACTTCAACTTGGAG
>DRLX01000481.1 GCA_011322715.1 Desulfobulbaceae bacterium | reverse complement strand
CCGCCGTATGGAGGGACTGGTAGCCATTGGGTTTCGGCATGGAAATATAATCTTTGATCAAGCCCGGAATGGCCTGCCACTTGCCGTGAACCATGCCCAACACCCGGTAACAGGTTTCCGCATCATCCACAATGATCCGAAAAGCCAGAATATCCGCCTGATCATCCAGACTCACATGGCGGTAGGTCATTTTCCGCCAGATCGAATAAAGTCTTTTTTCGCGCCCGAATACCTCGGCCTCAATACCGGCCTCGGTCATTAGAAGTTCAAGCTCCTCAACGACAAAATCCTTGATACCGCCCGTATTGACATGTATCTGCTCAAGGCGTTTCAGGATAGAGACATAGGCATCCGGATAAACATGGGGAAACGCCAGAGCTTCCAGCTCCTCCTTGACTTCCTGCATCCCGATACGCTCCGCAAGAGGGGCATAAATATCAAGGGTTTCCCGCGCAATACGCAGACGTTTTTCCGGCTTTTTAATATACTTGAGGGTACGCATGTTATGGAGCCGGTCCGCGAGTTTCACCAAAAGCACCCTAATGTCATGGGACATGGCCAACAGGAATTTACGGAAATTCTCCGCCTGCTTGGCACTTTCCGATGAGTAGGTAATCTCGGACATTTTGGTGACACCATCAACCATTTTGGCGATGTCTTCCCCGAACAGCTCTTCTATCTGATCATGGGTAGCAATGGTGTCTTCGATCGTATCGTGAAGCAACGCCGTGACAATGGTATCACAGTCCATCTTCATATTGGTCAGGATGCCGGCAACTTCCAAAGGATGTGAGAAATAGGGATCACCGCTGGCCCGCTTTTGCGTTCCATGTACTTTCATGGAAAAGACATAAGCCCGGTTCAGCATATTTTCATCGGTATCCGGGTCATACTCCTTAACCCGTTCCACTAATTCATATTGCCTGATCACCCTGTAAAATCCATTTCAAAAGAAAGCCGCTCTGTTCACACTCATATATAGCCAGAATATGGTAAAAAAAAAGACCTGCAATGTTTTTCATTACAGGTCCCGATCTTTTATCATGCTAAAAAAATTTTAGGATGTCTTGTCATCCTCTGATCCCTGCTCTGTGATTTTGGAGAACATAGCCTCCGCCTTCATTTCCGCAGATACCTTGGCCAGACTTTCCGTCGTGACTTCCTGCTGATTCTCTTCCAGCTTCTTACCAGCCAGCAACAATGAAATATCGTCTTCTTCCGGCTCGTCAATTTCCACATTTTTTTGCAGGCCGTGAATCAGTGACTCTTGCAATGAATCAGCGGTCAGTTTTTCCTCGGCCAATTCGCGCAGGGCGATCACCGGGTTTTTGTCGTTATCCCGCTCCACCAGAGCCGGGGCGCCGGAGGAAATCTGCCGGGCTCTTTGGGCTGCCAACAAAACCAGTTCAAACCGGTTTGGGACTTTATCAACGCAATCTTCAACGGTAACACGTGCCATGCCACTCTTTCTCCACTACAAAAAGGTCCGCAAATGCAGACATAAATTCCAAAAGCGGCTTATACAACCCAATTACTTGTCTGTAAAGGCCTATAGCTCTATGCAAGGGGACAATATTTGGGTTAACCCAATTTCTGGTTCCGGCGGCGGTGCATGTTAATGGCCACCTCATCCAGTTCCGTTTGGGTGCGCCGATCACGTTCAGCAAGCTCTCTCTGCCGTTCGCGCTGTTCGACAACCTCGTATTTCTTCAATTCCTTAAAGGCATCCGCAAGCTGATCCTTCATTTCCTCGATTGAGGCGTCAATTTCCAGGATTGAGTTCACGATATTCATCCGCCGCACCATAACCTGTTGGGCATATCCCGCATAGGCGATGCTGACCACGGGTGATTCTGCTACTTTCTTCTGTTCCGCAATCAGTTCAGTCTGAAGGTCGGTCAGATTCTGTTGCAGGTCGGCTTTCATTTTCTCAAGCTCAACCATATCCCGGCGTTTTTCATCTAATTGCCATTTATGCAACCGGATCATTCCTGTCATGCCATTACGACTCATTTTATAAACATTTCCTGTTTCTTGTATTTTTAACTATTTTCATCGATCGGATTCTCTCCAAAAGGACCATTCTGCAATATCTGCTCAAGTTGTGCATAACCTTCTGCCAGCGTACTGCGTTCTGTTTTCTTCTGGGCCATGAATTCTTCAAGCGCAGGGTGATAATGAATTGCCGCGTCAACCTCCTGGTTTGCACCGGGGCGATAGGCGCCAAGACGAATCATTTCTTCCATGTCATTATAGTCTGCCAAATATTTACGAATAGTAACCAATAGATCATTTTGTTCCTTACTATTACAACCCGGCATTGTCCGGGAAATGGACCTGAGCACATTAATAGCCGGAAACCGGCCCCGTTCCGCAATGGCCCGGTCCAACATGATATGGCCGTCCAATATGCCGCGCACCGCATCCGATATAGGCTCGTTATGGTCATCGCCTTCCACAAGCACCGTAAACAGCCCGGTGATCGACCCCTTTTCAATGCCCGGCCCGGCCCGTTCCAGCAATCTGGGCAGTTCAGTGAAGACAGTGGGCGTATAACCTTTGCTGGCCGGGGGTTCGCCGCCGGCAAGGCCGATTTCCCGCTGGGCCATGGCAAAACGTGTCACGCTGTCCATCAGGCACAGAACATCATTGCCCTGATCCCGGAAATACTCGCTGATCGTCAGCGTCATATAGGCTGCTTGCCGCCGCATGAGTGCCGTTTCATCGGAGGTAGCCACAACCAGAACGCTCCGCGCCAGCCCTTCTTCGCCCAGATCGTCTTCAATAAATTCCTGCACTTCCCGACCCCGCTCGCCAATCAAGCCAATGACCGATACGTCCGAGCGCGCATAACGGGCAAACATGGACAGCAAAATTGATTTACCCACCCCGGAACCGGCAAATATCCCCATCCGCTGTCCCTTGCAGCAGGTAACAAAGGTATTCAGGCAGCGCACACCAAGGTCAATTTTCTCCCCGACCCGCTGACGTAGATGAGCCGCCGGTGGTTGCGCACGAAGCGGATAGGCCTCGGCTCCTGATTTTATCGGACCTTTACCATCAATGGGCTCCCCCATGGCATTAACCACCCGGCCCAGCCATTGAGCAGAAGGATGAACAACCGGAGTTTCACCGATAACAAAAGCCCGGCAACCAACCCCGACCCCTTCCAGCATGGAATAGGACATAAGAAGTGCGCTATCACTCTTGAAGCCGACCACCTCACAGGGGATGACCTTATCCTGACGGGATAAAAGGTTAACGCGGGAGCCGATACTTAGTGACCGCTGAGCACCGGCAACTTCAACCAGAAGCCCCTGCACACCGACAACACGGCCATAATAGCGCCAGCCCTGCATCCGCTCAATTTCAGCCTGTAACGTATATACCATATTTCATTTCAATTGATCATAATTGAGGCCATGTTACGCCAAAAATACTTTGGATCACAGAAAAACTTACTAAAAAATAATATTTTTTCTCTAATTTATTATTAACTTAAACCTTAAGTAATAATCATTAATATCTTTGTTTTTCAATAAGTTATAATGGTATTCTT
>DRLX01000480.1 GCA_011322715.1 Desulfobulbaceae bacterium | reverse complement strand
AGGACCCATTGTTCATCAAAACCCGTCGGCAGACCAAGAGAAACTAAAAGAAACTGCGGATCGCCTCCCATGGCCGCTATATCACTCACATTGACGGAAACGGCCTTTTTGCCCAGCAACTCGGGTGGATGAAAGGCGGGATCAAAATGGACTGATTCAACCAAGGTATCAATACTGTACAGCAAAACATCGGTATCATCCTTGCGCGTCACAGCGCAATCATCACCTATGCCGCACAGTAGCGAGGGGTTTGCGGCGGCAACAGCGTGGTCCCGGATAGCGGCAATGAGATCTCTTTCCTTCATGGATTACAAAACTCCTCGGGATAGTGTTTGGGAAGATAGCGGGCAAGATACCGACGGATTTCATCGACGTCCCGGCAGGCAAGTATTTTACCTCCGAGATCGACCAACTGCTGATAGCGGGAGCATCGTAACAGACGTCTGACATGCGGTATGGCCGATGGCCTCATGGAGAGTTCATCAAGACCGAGCCCCAGAAGGACCGCCGCGCAAACCGGATCGCCTGCCATCTCGCCGCACATTGAAACTTCTATACCCTGATGATGGCCGGCATCAACGGTCTGCTTGATCATGCGCAGCACGGCAGGATGAAGAGGTTCATACATATGGGCCACGTATTGATTGCCACGGTCTATGGCCAGGGAATACTGGATCAGATCATTGGTACCGATACTGAAGAAATCCACCTCGGAAGCCAGAGAATCGGCAAGAATCACGGCGCTGGGCACCTCAATCATTATGCCGACCTGCACGTCATGATCAAAAGGGATTCCTTCTTTCTCAAGTTCACGACCGACATTTGTACAAAGCGCCTTTACACTCAACACCTCCGAAGGGGAGGAAATCATGGGCAGCAGAATCCGCAGTTTTCCATGAACAGATGCCCTGAGCAGAGCACGCATCTGGAGGATGAACAGGGCGGGTTCCCGTAGGGAATACCTGATGGAGCGGAGTCCAAGAGCGGGATTGCGTTCAAGATCAAGCCGGGGACCGTTATGTGGGAGACGATTGCTGAATTTATCGCCCCCCACATCAAGGGTTCGAATGGTTACAGGCAGCGGGGCCATCGCTGCAATCATCTCGCTGTAGACACGGGTAAGATGGTCCTCATCCGGCAGGGAGGCGCTGGAAAAAAAATCAAATTCGCTCCTGAAAAGGCCGATTCCCTCTCCACCATATTGCCGGATAGTCGTTATTTCTCCAACCATTTCAATGTTCCCGGCAAGACGTACCCAATGACCATCCCTGGTTTCCGAACACAGGTCGGCATAACGGGCAAGTTCCCTGGCAGAGCACTGATGCCGTCTGTCATATTCCAGGTACTGGTTGAGCTGGTCCGGGGTCGGATGCAGGCAGACTCGTCCGGAAAAGCCGTCCAGGATTACGCTGTCGCCGGAACCGCAGATACAGGTAATATCCTTGACGCCGACCACTGCGGGAATGCCGAGGGACCTCGCCACAATGGCGGTATGTGACGTTATTCCACCTTCTTCAGTAATAAATCCGAGAACGGTATCAGCCTGCATGTGCAGGATATCTTCCGGAGAGAAATCATGGCCGATGACAATGACTTTCGCCGTTCCGTCGCTGAGGAGCTCATCCGCCCTACCGGAAAGTACGCCGAATATCCTGTCGGCAACATGCTTGACATCCATATATCGCTGTTTGATATAGGGATCGTCAATTACATCAAATTTCTTTTTGACAAGTCCCAGCGCCGTTGCCAGCGCCCACTGCGCATTTATATGTTGATTCCGGATAATTTCGATTGTCCGCTCAAGGATCATCCGGTCCTTGAGCATGAGCAGATGGGAATCAATAATGGACAGGGCATCAGAGAGGTCATCGGCCAGACTGGTGCGCAACTGCTGCAGTTCACATTCGGCCGTGGTGACCGCATCCCTGAAGCGCCTGATTTCACCGTCAATTCGATCCGGCGTGAGCCTGCGCCAGGCAGCGCTGCCCGTCCGGCGTCTGAAAACCCGAGCGGATGCGGTGACAATTCCCGGGGAGGCGCCGATGCCATAGATGATCTGCGGCTCTTCGGAGGGGAGCTTTTTATCAAGATCTCTATAGAGTTCCGTGTTGCGATCCTGTTCAACCATCAGCTTCCGTCCCGGTCAACAGTTTACGCACGGCGCCAAGGGACTTCTCCGCATCCTCACCCCTTATCAGCACTTCAACATGACTGCCTCTTGTCAGGGCCAGAGACAGCACCTCAAGAATAGAGCGGCAATCAACAGATCGACCGCCGGAAACAAGTTCTATCTCCACATTATCAGACTTCGCTATTTCCGTCAGGCCGGTTGCAACCCTGGCATGGACACCGCAATGGTTGCGGACCACCATGTCTTCCCGGACAATCATTACTTAACAATCCGCAGGCCCGGACCTTCTTTTTGGCGCTCGACATTAATCTTCGACGCCGGAGCATCAGAATCCGCCTTACCCTCGTCGTCCGGCAGGACAAGAACCGGGGCCATGAATCGTTTATCACCTCCCATGGTGAAAATTTCTCGACCGCACATCTGGTCCGTCCGTAATGTCCAGGTGACCGATTGCAGCGGAACCGACAGCATGCGCATGCTCACATGCCACCAGGGATCTTTTCTGGTCGTATCGCGAACAATATCAGTAATGACTGCAAAAGCGAGCATTTGTGGATTTTCAGCGGCAATCAGTACCACATCACCCATGTCAATATCGTCTTTAAACTCAACCAGTTTTTTCAGCTCGGCAACTAATTTTTCCATATCGGCTCCATAATATCCACTTCCTCAACCATATCGGTTTGTAAGCCATCACAGGCACCCCGCCTTAACGCAAACACGCAGTTATATAGCCTGTGATCATTTACATCGGTTTGCTTATTCCCTTACTCATCCCTGATGAGCACCCTTGCCGTCATGTCCAGTTCTCCGGGTCTGGTCCGTCCAATGATAAAAACGGTTTTGAACATGGCCAAGCCATCAAAAATTGGAAGGGCCAGTTGATCAACCAGAATTTTCCTCTTTGCTCCTGCCGGGTTATCCTGAACGGCAACAAGAGTGCCAAGCCAGGAAGCCGCTTCCTTAAGACTTTGGGTCACCTGTTTCATTCGGGTAAAAAAAATCAAATTTGCCGGTTGGTCACTGCCGAGCGCAAGCCGTCTGAAATCAGGATCACCGGTAAGAAAGGTTTTGGGCGCAAGAAGATCATCCACCAGATCCCGGCCATCAACGATGAAAAGATCATGACCGGACAGGCCATAGGACGGCTGCATCAAGCCTCCGGCGGCAAGGATTGAAACAACTTCGAGACCGGCCACGGTTTCGCGTCGATGCGGAAGCCGGGCAATAAACTTTTCAAGCAGATCATGGACAACATTTCCATCAGTCAATGCAATTCGCAGGCATATCCGGGGTATGGGGAAAAAATTTGATGTTTTAAACTCTTTGACAAGCAAACTGAATTGGTGTCCGAAAAGCCCAAGGAACCGTTCCATATCCATACCAGTGTACCTGCGGACCGCTCCGTCAAGACGTTCGGCCCGTTTCCGATCCTTGCTGTTGCCGTTATGAATGGTCATCCGCCACCAGGCGGGCAAGTCAAGCCAGTTTGAGCGGAAATAGAGCTGCAGATTACCGGTTGTCCGTTTAAGTTCCCGGTCAACCGAAGGATGACGACCGGCAAGAAGTTTCTGGAAAGGCGGCAGTGATCCTTTATCAAACCGAAGAACCAGACGCAGCTGATGAATCTTATTCTTCCGTTCGTGATAAAAAGCGACCCTGCGCAGTCCATGCCCGGCAAGTCGCTGCAGAAAACTGCGTAATTTTCCGGTTACTTTTTCATGATTGTCCGGTTGGCGCAGTAACTTCCGGCTCAGGAGCACCGGATCAATATAACAGAAAAAATCCTCCGACTCTTTTACCTGTCGCTTCATCGTCAAAAAAGCAGGGTTTTTCTGTATTGTGTCACCATTCCCTACCAGTCCGGCTAACAGAAGATCCAGGCTTTGCCTGATTGGATTTGGATCAAAGGCGGCCAGGAAAACACCTTGGGAACAGGCAATATACAGGGGTCCGATGTTCCGAATTGTAAAGCCATAAATGCTGTATCCCTGGTAGTTTACGGCTGGCAGGAATGTGACGAATTGCAGGCTGTGGAGAAACGATTTAAACCTTGCACCGGTTTGTCTTTTCCCGACAGCGGAAAGAAACAGAGGCTCCAGGGTTGGATTTGGTGCAGGCCGTTCCTGCTCCTTGCCAGGCACAAGGGCAAGGACGATTCTTCTACCCAGGATATCCTGAAACAGCGGTTTTTGGGTCCATGAATGCCACAGATTAACAAATGTCGAGATTGTTGAGATATCGGCGTCAGGTAGTCCAAGGGCCGTAAAAACGCCCTCCCGGTTTATATCGGAAATATTTTTACCTAACCTGCTCCGGATAAACCGTTGATAGTCCCGGGCCGGATGGTCCCAGGTGATAACAGCGCCGCTTTGCCGGGGAATCAGCGTTAAAAGATCAATGCCCTGCGGTCCCGTTGTGAGCATATAAATGATCCAGGTAAGAATCATCAGACTGAACAACAGGGAAAAAAACCGTTTCATAATCAATCAGCACCTGGTGCAGAACTTATGTTGTTAAGGTCACCTGCGGAAAGATATCTTAGCAGTAATCCCGTCAGAATATCAGAATCAATGGGTTTAGAAATAAAATCATCCATGCCGGCGTCCAGACATCTCTTTCTATCTTCATCCAGGGCATGGGCGGTCATGGCGATAATCGGCACATGATCACCGGCGGCTTCATGGGAACGGATAAGTGCTACCGCCTCAAAACCGTCCATCTCCGGCATTTGAATATCCATTAAAATACAGTCGAAATCTCGCCTTTTTTTCCACTCTTCCACGGCCTCTCTACCGTTTGTAACCGCCCGTACGGACAATCCCATCCGATCCAACAGGGCTTCTGCAAGGGTAATATTTATGAACTCATCATCCACCAGGAGGATCGACTTCCCTTCGAGACAGGGTGAAGGCTGCTGCTCGCGTAAATCAATGGCGCCTGATTGAAATTGTTCCGCGGCAATGGAAAAAGGTATGGAAAAATAAAAACCTGTTCCCCGACCCTCATCACTTTCCAGGTGTATATCACCCCCCATCAATCTGAGTATTTTTCTGGATATGGCAAGGCCGAGT
>DRLX01000479.1 GCA_011322715.1 Desulfobulbaceae bacterium | reverse complement strand
CGATGCCGGTCAGGCGGGGACAAGAATAGTCGCCCTGGGATTGATGGCGATGCTCAAACGGGAAGTCGCCGATGTCGCCTATTTCAAACCTATTATCAGCCGGCCTGCCGAAACCGAGCCTGATATCCACTTTGTCAAGAACTACTTTAAACTCAGACAGCCCGTTGAAACCGCATATGGTCTGCATATTAACCATGTACGGAAACTGATTGCTGAAGATCGTCTCCATGAGATGTATGAGAGGATTCTTGAACGATATCATGCCCTGGAACAGGCGTATGACTTTATCCTCTGCGAAGGGATCGAAGACGATTTTGATTTTGAAGAGGTCCTTGATTTTGATATTGATCTTGAAATTGCCGTTAGCCTTGCCATCCCCCTGATTGTTGTCGTCAATGCGCAAAAAACAGAAAACTCAACAGATCTGCAGCAACACCTCAGGCTGCTGGAACGCACTTTTGCAAAGCGCCGTCTCCAGGTCCTTTCATTTATCGTCAATCGCCTCGATGGATCACTGATGGAGGAGGCACAGGCAACCCTGCAGACGGAAACACCCCTTTTTACTCTGCCTGAAGTAGCGGAACTCAACCAGCCGACCATTGCGGAAATCATGGAGCAGACAGGAGCAACGCTGATTTCCGAGAATGAAAAAATGCTCGACCGCTCGGTGAGCCAAAGTATTGTCGGGGCGATGACGCTTGAACATTATCTCCATTACCTCAAAGACGGTGCTCTGATTATTGTGCCGGGTGATCGGGCGGATATTCTCGTGGGGACCTTCTGGGCAAACCTTTCCCGAAAAAATCCTTCAATCGCCGGCATACTGCTGACCGGCGGTCTGGTTCCTTCAGAGAGTATCATGCACCTGCTCTCAGGCGTGGTGGATTTTCCCGCCCTGCCGATGATCACACTCTCTGTTGATACCCAGACAGCGGCCTTGATGGTGCAGGCGGTCCAGCCGGAAATCACATTGAAAAGCAAGCGAAAGATCTCCCTTGCCGAAGGACTTTTCAATGATCATGTCGACCTTGAGATCATCAAAAAACGGTTCAGGCTGCCGCGACCGGAAACCATGACACCGGTACGATTTACCTACATGTTGTATGAAAAAGCCCGCCATTCGGGCAGTGATATTCTGCTGCCGGAGAGCGATGACGAGCGGGTTCTCAGGGCAGTGGAAATCGTGCTTCGCCGCAATCTCTGTCAAATTACCCTGTTGGGAAAGCCTGAAAAGATTTCCCAGCGGGCAAGCCTGCTGGGACTGGACCTGGCCAAGGCCCGTATCGTCGATCCGGAACAGTTCCCGGATATGGATACATTTGTCGAAACGTTTTACCGGTTGCGCAAGCACAAGGGTATTATCCGGCCAATGGCAAAAGAGATGATGAGCCGTGTCAGTTATTTTGCGACAATGATGGTTTATCTGGGACATGCGGATGGTCTGGTCAGCGGCGCCACCCATACGACGCGGGAAACGATCAAACCCGCCTTTGAGATTATCAAGATGCGGCCGGGCGCCGGACTCATCTCCAGTGTGTTCTTTATGTTGCTCCATGACAGGGTGCTGGTATATGGCGACTGCGCGGTCAATCCCTATCCTGATGCTGACGCGCTTGCTGAAATTGCCATCCAGTCGGCCCGGACCGCCCAGACATTCGGCATCGAGCCGCGGGTGGCGATGCTCTCCTATTCCAGCGGTGATTCCGGTATCGGCAAAGATGTTGAAAAGGTGCGACTGGCGACGGAAACCGCCCGGCGGAAAGCGCCCGATCTGCTGATAGAAGGACCAATGCAGTATGACGCCGCCATTGATCCGCAGGTCGCCAAGGAAAAGATGCCGGACAGCCGGGTTGCCGGACAGGCGACGGTCTTTATCTTTCCTGATCTCAATACCGGCAACAACACCTACAAGGCCGTGCAGCGGAGCGCCGGGGCCATTGCCATCGGGCCGATTATGCAGGGCATTCGAAAACCGGTCAACGACCTGAGCCGGGGTTGCCTGGTGGAAGATATCGTCCATACGATTGCCATTACCGCTGTCCAGGCCGCCATGGAAAAAGAGGAACAGCACCCATGAAACTCTTTGTTCTCAACTCCGGCAGCTCTTCCCTGAAATATACCCTCTTTGACATCAGCGACGGTATCAGGGAGATTGTTTCCGGTCTGGTGGAACGGATCGGTGAGCAGGAGAGCACGGCGACCCTGCTGCATAAAGCCGGGAAAGAGAGCGTGACGGCACAGGTAGCAGACCACCATGGGGCGCTGGAGATGGTCTTGCGGCAATTGCGCGGCCATGGATACCTGAAGGCATTTTCCGATCTTGCCGGATGTGCGCACCGCGTGGTCCACGGAGGAACGGAATTTTCCGAACCGATACTTATCGACCAGCAGGTGCTGGATGCCATAGAAACGCTGATACCACTTGCCCCTCTGCATAATCCAGCCAATCTTGAGGGAATCAGAACCCTGATGAACCTCTCTCCCGATACGCCGCAGATTGCCCTCTTTGATACGGCCTTTCATCATCACATGCCGGAGGTTGCCTGTCGGTATGCATTACCGGAGGAAATCTTTACCCGGCTGAATATCAGGCGTTATGGGTTTCACGGACTTTCACACCACTATCTCAGGGATGAAGCGGCCAAACTCCTTGGAAAAACGCCGGAGCAATGCAATCTGATTACGCTGCACCTCGGTAACGGTGCCAGTGCGGCCGCGATCAGGGCAGGAAAAAGTATTGATACGTCGATGGGCTTTACGCCGCTGGAGGGGCTGGTGATGGGAACGCGCCCCGGTGATCTCGATGCGGGCATCCTCCTTTACCTGATGGAAGAGAAGGGGATGAGCGCCGAAATCGTTGATCAACTGCTCAATCACGAAAGCGGCCTGAAAGGGCTTTGTGATACCAATGACATGCGTGAGATTCTTGCGCAAAAAGCCCGGGGCGACCGGCAGGCGGAACTTGCCTTTGAGATGTTCTGCTATCGGATCAAAAAGTATATCGGCGCCTATATTGCGATTTTAGGAAGCGTAGATGCCGTGGTTTTTGCAGGTGGTATCGGTGAACACAGCGCAACAGTCCGGGAGGCGGTTTGCTCAGGACTTGATCATCTGGGACT
>DRLX01000478.1 GCA_011322715.1 Desulfobulbaceae bacterium | reverse complement strand
TAATTTTCCTGTTCCTCGGAGTCTACGCTTACCTGACCTCGAACGAAAATTCTAATTTTTCAAGGCACCCAATAGACGGCGTGTAGAGTTGAGACCTGTTCCTGCACACTACTCCTCGAAGTAACCCCCTCGGGAGGCTTTCCTTTATTTCTGTGTTTTTACATGAGCATCCTTAATGATGTTTGACTTCTTACACCTTCACCACAAATTAGAAAACGTCAAAAAGGATGAAAGAAGTATTTGGAGTGCCCGGGAAAGAAATTATTGTTTGGGTTGACCGAAAGAGAAAAATTTTTTATTAATAAATCCTCTATAATGAACTTGAAAAGTAGTATATGTCCGTAAGTTTTAATCGTGTCCGTCCGGCAATGATGTTTTGTGTCCGGTTTTGACGTCAGAGAGTTGAAATTAAACACCATGATAGTGTTTCGATGGCCGGTTTTTTCAGTCTCTTCTCATAAACAGGGTGGTTTCCGGATAAGCACGGCCAAATTTGATATCAGCAAGGGAGAAAAACATGGGACAAGCGCACGATGAGAAATTTATTCTCTGGTTTGATGAAATCGGTATTGAAGATGTACCATTGGTGGGCGGAAAAAACGCCTCCCTTGGTGAAATGTATCAACATCTTACCGCAAAAGGTGTTGCCGTCCCCCATGGTTTTGCCATTACCGCCTATGCCTATCGGTATTTGCTCAAAGAGGCGGGGGTTGAACAGCAGATTCGTGACGTACTGGCCGATCTTGATATTGAAGATATGGAGAATCTGGCGGAACGCGGTGAAAAATGTCGTGATATTATCCGTCATGCTGAGTTTCCCGACGAGTTACGTGACGCCATTATTGAAGCCTATAAAAAGATGGAAGCTGAGTACGGAGAAGGTGTTGATGTTGCCGTCCGTTCTTCGGCCACGGCGGAAGATTTGCCTGATGCCTCTTTTGCCGGTCAGCAGGAGACATATCTCAATATCCACGGTTATGATAATATTATTGAAAACTGTCGTAAATGTTTTGCCTCCCTGTTTACCAATCGTGCCATTTCTTATCGTCAGCATCAGGGCTTCGGACAGTTTGATGTCTATCTCTCCATCACCATTCAGAAAATGGTCCGTTCCGATTCCGCCTGTTCCGGGGTTATGTTTTCCATAGATACCGAGTCCGGTTTTGAGGATGCCGTTTTTATCACCGGTGCCTGGGGACTTGGGGAAAATGTGGTCCAGGGAGCGGTCAACCCGGATGAGTATTATGTGTTCAAACCTACGCTTAAAGAGGGGAAACGACCGATTGTCGGCAAGAAGGTGGGTTCCAAGGAAATCAAGATGATCTATGATAATGATGCATCATCCGAGGAACCGGTTCGGAATGTTGAAACCACGGCGGAAGAACGTCAGGCCTATGTCATCAGTGATGACGAGATTCTTCAACTTGCCGAATGGGCCTGCATCATTGAGGAACATTACGGCAAGGGCATGGATATCGAGTGGGCCAAAGACGGTGACGGCAAAGAAGTTGGAACCGGAAATCTTTTCATTGTTCAGGCCCGACCGGAGACCGTGCATTCCCAAGCGAATAAGGGCGCAATGGAGACCTATAAACTGCAGGAGAAGGGGAAGGTCCTGGTTGAAGGTCTGGCCGTCGGCACCAAGATTGGTCAAGGCGTGGCCCATTGTATAGCTGATGCCAAAGATATAGGTACCTTCAGGAAGGGAGAGGTGCTGGTGACGGATATGACGGATCCCGATTGGGAACCGATCATGAAAATTGCAGGTGCCATTGTCACCAACCGAGGCGGCCGGACCTGCCATGCGGCAATTATCTCCCGCGAGCTGGGCATTCCCTGCGTTATCGGCACTGTAGACGGAACCGAAAAGATTACGACCGGACAGGAAATTACGGTATCTTCCGCCGAGGGCGAGACAGGTTATGTCTATGAAGGGTTATTGAAATTTGAGATCGAGCGGGTTGATCTCGGCAATTTGCCGAAAACGAAAACAAAAATCATGATGAATCTGGCCATCCCTGAAAAGGCCTTTACCGAGTGTCAGATTCCCAACGACGGTGTCGGCCTTGCCCGGGAAGAGTTCATCATTAACTCCCATATCGGTATCCATCCGTTAGCTTTGTATAATTATGAAGATCTGAAAAAATCCAGCGATCCGGAAGAACAGGCTGTTGCCGGGGAGATTGATGCCCGCACCGGGGCCTATGCGGATAAAAAACAGTTTTTCATTGATAAGGTTGCTGAAGGCGTCGGCCGTATAGCCGCAGGATTTTATCCCAAGGACGTTATCGTCCGTCTTTCCGATTTCAAGAGTAACGAGTATGCCAATCTGCTCGGTGGTACCCTGTATGAACCGGAAGAGGAAAATCCCATGATTGGCTGGCGTGGTGCTTCCCGCTATTATGATCCTAAATATCGTCCCGCCTTTGAACTGGAATGCGAGGGTCTGCTCAAAGCGCGCAATGATATGGGGCTGACCAATATCAAGTTAATGGTCCCCTTCTGCCGCACGCCGGATGAGGGGAAAAAAGTTATTGAGGTTATGCGTGACTGTGGTCTGGTCCAGGGTGAAAACGGTCTTGAACTCTATGTCATGTGTGAAATCCCGTCAAACGTCATCTCTGCTGATGCATTTGCCGATATCTTTGATGGTTTTTCCATCGGCTCCAATGACCTGACCCAGCTGACCTATGGACTTGACCGTGATTCCGGGCTTATTGCCGGTATCGCCGACGAACGGGATGAATCGGTGAAAGAGATGGTCCGTATGGTGATTAAAACCGCCAAGAGGCGCGGCAGAAAGATCGGTATCTGTGGTCAGGGTCCGTCTGATTTTCCCGAGTTTGCCACCTTTCTGGTTGAGCTTGGTATTGACTCCATGTCCCTTATTCCAGATACGGCCATCAAGACCCGTCTGGCCGTGCATGAGAAGGAAAAGGAGATGGGGGTTGCCCCGTGATGATCGGGTAACATCGGTATAGTATTAAAAAAAGTATAAAAAAAGGGCGGGCCATCGGCTCCGCCTTTTTTTTGATTATGGTTTACCATGGGTGGGAAAGGATTTTTTCCATGGTCGGCCCGCAGGGTTATCTTTTTCCTACCTGATTACCACTAAAGCTCAGCTTGAATAAAATCAGGGATACCATCGCTTTTCTTGAAAAATTAATTGACCTAAAATCAGTCATAAGCGCTGCTAAATGCGATTTGAGATTATAGCTGTAGCGATGTTATCCCTCGTTGCTGAGGAATGGTGGTAATCAAATTTTCCTAAGTTGAGCGATTTATGTTTTCGTGTCCTTCAGATCAGGCTGGTTGCCGGCGTGGCCCAGCTTCGCGAAAAGATATATGGGTTTAGGCTGCAGAGAGGAAAATCTTTTCCATTGTTCGGGAAGATTATCCTGAAGGTAGGCATGGAATTGTTCGGCTGCAACCGGAGGACTGAAGTAAAAACCCTGGACAATGTTGACCCCATGCCTGCGTAGAAAGGCTATCTGGTTTTCATTTTCAATGCCCTCGGCAACGATTTCCAATTTCATACTTTGAGCCATGGCTATGATGGCCTCGACCAGGGCCCGGCTGCTCTTGTCCCTGTGCAGGTCATTAATAAAGCTCCGATCAATCTTCAACACCTGCAGGGGAAACCGCTTTAAATAACTGAGCGAGGAGTAACCTGTGCCGAAATCATCCAGGGCCAGGCGTATTCCCCTCTCGGAGAGGCCCGTCAGGATGGTAAAGGGCTTGTCTGAGTCCTGAAGCAACAGGCTTTCCGTGATTTCCAGTTCAAGTTGTTCCCGAGGCAGCCCTGTTGCAGTCAGGGCATGATCAACGACATCAATCAGGGAGCCGGTGCGAAATTGCTGGGGGGATATATTGACCGAGATCTGCAGGTTGATGCCGAACCGTTTCCTCCAGTCCATGGCTTCCCGACAGGCCTGCTCCAGAACCCAGGAGCCGATGTCTTCCATAAAGCCCATCTGCTCGGCCAGATGGATAAAGATATTGGGCGGTATGTTGCCGAGTT
>DRLX01000477.1 GCA_011322715.1 Desulfobulbaceae bacterium | reverse complement strand
GGTTGACGGACAGAAACGGATCCCGATAGCGTAAAAATCCCTTTTTGGCTTGATTGACCCATTGCTTTTTTTGACTGAGGACCTCATGCAGGGTCTTTATGTCTGCAGCGGGGAAATAGGCCTGGTAATCCATTGTTGATAAACTCGTAAAACGTTAAAATTTTTTAAAAATGGCTAAGTAAAAACATAGATATACAAGGAGTGGTGTTTCGAGGCGGGTCTCAACTATACAGGTAATATGTTGTGAATCGCCCCGGGACACACGACGCAGTAGATCGAAGTTTTTACGACGCCATCATTTTCAGTTTTTCAGGGCGACAAAAGAGGCGAAGTTGAACCATTTGCAGAAAATCTCCACCTGCGAAAAACCGGCCTCTTGAAGAAGGGAAATATTTTCATCAACGGTAAAGGGAACAAGTACGTTTTCCAGAGCCTCGCGTTTAGCGGCTATTTCAAGTTCCGAATATCCCTGCTCTCGTTTAAAATCATGGTAGATGTCAATAAATGGACGATGAAAAGCACCGGCGGCGATTATTTTTTCACAGACGATGAGTAGTCCACCCGGTGGCAGGGCCTGGTAGAAACGGTCGACAAGCGTCCTGCGGACAGGAGGTCGGACAAACTGCAGAGTATAGTTGCAGAGGATGGCATCGGCGCCGGTGAGAGGGCAGCTGGTAATATCATCTTCCCGAAAACTCAGGAAATCCGTCTTGCAGAACATGGCTGCTTTTTTTCGGGCTTTTTCCAGCATGGATCCGGCGTTGTCAATGCCGATCAGACGCAGTTTCTGGTGCTGGATCCTTCGGGAAAGTTCCAGCAAGGTGGTTCCGGTTGAGCAACCAAGGTCATAGACGGTGAGTTGCCGGCCGACGTGTTGGTTAAGAATGCGGGCAATGGCGTCAATGACTGTTTCATACAGGGGAACAGACCGGTGCACCATATCATCAAAGACCTCGGCTACCTGCTCGTTAAAGGAAAAATCCTCTTTTATGTCAATATGTTGAAAGATGGTGTCCCGGTTCATGCCGACGCTGTTTTATACCGTATTTAGGTGGGGGCTGGATGGAAAATACCCTTGCTATCCATTGCAACTCTCAGTATACATTCTCTGTCAGAGTTATGGAAAAATAATTATCCGGCAAGTATAATCACTACCCGGCCATGATGAAAGGACGATATTTGTTCCCTCTGCCCCATGGAAGAATTTTCAGGACCCGGTCGCAGCACGCGGGTATGGGACCGCTCATTGCATGTGTTCAGGATTCAGGATTTGAAGAAAAACCTTTTTAACATAATTTTTGTAACTTTTTATGGCATCCGATTCTATTCATTTTGACAAGATTCTCAGTAAGTATCGCTCCGATCCCTATGATTACGTGGATATGTTCGCCGTCCATGCCGGGGAGGTGCATTTTCTCGTTGAAGATGAGGCGGAGGTGCAGGGCGTTAGCGGGGAGTGGCATCATAGACCGGGTTCGCCGCTTTATGAGATTACCCGGGAACGAAATCCCAAGATAATCACCTCCAAAACCAATGGCACTGTTTCCTATGTGAATAAAGAGGTTGAAGGGAAATTTGTTGAAGCGGGCACAAGACTGTTGACCATTCAACATCCCTTAAAGAAAAAAGAGATTATTGAGGCCATCCTGCAGGAGGTGCTGTATCTCTTCCCTGCACCCGAACGGGCCAGGTATTATTTTTCCATGGATATTCAGTCCAGGATTGATCAAAAAGGGGCCCGCTCAATTGTTATTCAGCCGGGGGATGAGATCATCACCATGTCGCTGATGAAACGGGATACACCGGTCTATTATGATGGAGAGGCGGGAATTCTCCATTCTCTGTACTTTTCACCGGGCGACAGTGTTGACCAGGGTGTTCCTCTGATCGGTGTCTGTCCTGAAGAAAAACTGGCTGTTGTTCAAAAAATAATTACTCGGGTAAAAGCGGAGTGGGAATAAGGTTTCGTGCTTTCTCATGGTGCCCTTTGTCGTCTCGCCGCCGAGAAGGCAAGAGATGCGGACTACAATCCTGAGGTAAAAAAGCGGATTCTTCGCTACGGCGCTCCCGTCGGTTCTTCTCTTGCCCATTATCATCAATTACCCCGCTGCATGGATCTGCTTCGTCGTCGGGTGCGTGATAATACAGCGCCGTCACCGGCAACCGGCCAGGTGATACGGGCCGATCGGCTGACCGGTTCCAGCGGTCGGTTCAGCCGTTCCTGGCATGCCCCGGTCGGTGGCCTTTATCTTGCCCTGCTGTGGGCGGATACCCTTTTGCCTGATTTCAGCCGTCAGCTTCCCTTTGCCGCCGGTATCGCCTGTTGTGAAAGCGTGCGGGAATTCATACCGGCCGCCCATTTGCAATGGGTCAATGATGTCCGGATTGAGGGGAGGAAGATCTGTGGAATTCTCAGTGAAACGGTGTCGGCAACAGATGGCGAACAATTTCACCTGATTGGTATCGGTATAAATGTAAATACCCGAAAATTCTTGCTGAAATTAGAGCCGACCGCCACCTCCCTTTATTTGACAACTGGAAAAGAGGTTGATCTCGATGGGTTCTGCGCCCTGTTGCTGGCAAGGTTACAATGGAATTTCGGCCTGTTATATTATTCTGAAGAACAGTTTCTTGCCGGCGACCGGGCCGGTAACCACAGAGATAAAAGTCCGCTTCTTCAGCGCTGGCAGGAGTTAAGTGATACCCTTGGCAGAATCGTTACCTATGGATACGACGTGCAGACCAAACCGCTGTATCAGGCCAGGGTAATCGATATTGATGCAGCCGGAGGTCTGGTTATGCAGTTGCCCGATGGATCGAAGATTACCGAATATTCCGGTGAAATTTCCTATGATACAGATGTCTAATCATGGTTTTTCCTGAGGTCACCATCTATACTGATGGCGCCTGCAGCCCAAATCCCGGGGTCGGTGGATGGGCCGCTGTTTTGCTTAAAAATGGTCGATTATATCAGGAATTGAGCGGCCGGGAAGAAGAAACGACCAACAACAGGATGGAATTGGCAGCCGCCCTGCATGGATTGCTGAGCCTTAAGGAGCCGCACCGGGTAATCGTCATTACCGATTCCACCTATGTGAAAAACGGTATCTGTTCCTGGATGAGTGCCTGGAAAAGGCGCGGCTGGCTGACGTCAACCCGGCAGCCGGTCAAGAATCGTGATCTCTGGGAACAGCTCGATCAGGTCATCAGGGACCACCGGGTCGAGTGGCAATGGGTGCGCGGTCATTCCGAAGACCCCTGGAACGAGCGTGCCGATGCACTGGCGGTTGCCGCCAGGAGCGTGCGGGTCCGGGAACAGACCGATGAGCTGGAATCTGCCGGGCCCGGCAATGACACAATTGCTGTTTTCTGCGGTATCACCTATGCGCCCAGCCGTGGGGCAGGGTCCTGGGCCGTTATTCTCTCCTATAAGCAGTATGTGAAAGTTCTGGGAGGATCGGGCAAGGGAGATTCCGCCAACCAATTTCATCTTCAAGCACTGATTGCGGCCCTATCGGCTCTGAAAAAGGATGTACCCGTCACCGTCTACACCACCTCAGCCTATCTTCGGGACGGCGTACACAGCTGGCTTGCAGGCTGGCAGCAGAGGGGATGGATGACCAGTCAGGGAAAGGAGGTCGGCAACCGGGATCTCTGGCAAAGGCTGGCTGTTCTGGTCGGCAGATTTTCCGTGGATATTCAAGTCGTTACCCGTAAAAACGGTTTTTGTCTGCTACAGGAGGCCAAGGAACTTGCCCGGCAGTGGCAGTGATTGCCTCCCGCCGACGGCATTAAGGGGTGACTATCCATGCCTGGATTTCCCTACTCCTTGTCCGTGACTGCAGCGTATCCGTTTGGGTTCATTGACTGCCAGCGCCAGCTGTCTTCGCACATTTCTTTCAGACCCCGTTCGGCCTTCCAGCCCAGTTCCCGTTGCGCGAACGAAGGATCGGCATAGCATTGAGCAATATCTCCGGCTCTCCGAGGTGCAATTCTATAGGGGATTTTTCTGCCGCTGGCCTCTTCAAAGGCCTTGACCATATCCATGACCGAATAGCCCTGTCCCGTTCCCAGATTATAGGTAACGACGCCGGGATTTTCCGTTAGTTTTTCCAAGGCGTTGAGATGGCCGACAGCCAGGTCGACCACATGGATAAAATCCCGGACACCGGTGCCGTCATGGGTTGGATAATCGTTGCCGAAGACCGAAAGCTCAGGTAATTTACCAACAGCCACCTGGGAGATGTAGGGCATCAGATTGTTGGGGATCCCATTGGGATCTTCACCTATGCGGCCGGATTTATGGGCGCCGACCGGATTAAAATAACGGAGCAGAGCTATGTTCCAGCTATTATCGGCAACATGAATGTCGCGGAGGATTTCCTCGATCATGGCCTTGGTGCGGCCATAAGGATTGGTGCAGGAGAGCAGAGGGAATTCTTCGGTGATAGGCACGCTTGCCGGGTCGCCGTAGACCGTTGCCGACGAACTGAACACTATGTTTTTGATACCGTACTTTGCCATTGTCCGGCAGAGATTGAGGGTGCCTGTAATATTATTTTGGTAGTAGAGCAGGGGCTTTTCCACCGATTCACCCACGGCCTTGAGCCCGGCAAAATGGATAACACCAAATGCGTCCTTGTGGGTGCGGAAAAACAGATCCAGGGCACCGGGATCAAGAAGATCGGCCTGGAAAAATTCCACAGACTTTCCCGTCAGTTCTTCCACCCGTCGTAATCCTTCTCTGCTTGCATTGGAGAGATTATCAATAACGGTGACCTGATAGCCGTCATTGAGCAACTCCAGGCAGGTATGGCTGCCGATATAGCCGGCGCCGCCGGTAACAATGATGTGTTGCATTCTTTTCTCCCTGTTATTCGTCATGATTTTTTCTACTATAACCTGTTCGACTTCAAATAGAAATTCTGATATGATAAGTTTTCAGAAATAATTGATTAAGCAGCCAATTGGACCACATAGAGGAAGATGAAATGCCGTATGTTAATATCCGGGTCGCGGGGAAATTAAGTCGTAAACAGAAAAAGAAAATTTGTCGGGGCGTGACAAAAGTCATTGCCCGGGAGGCGAAAAAACCCAAAGAGTCCATTCTTATTTTTATCGATGAAGAGCAGAGGGAGAATATTGCCAAGGGTGGTGTTTTGCTTGATGAGAGATAGTCATGGTTCCTGATGATATCAGGGAACAGGCCCGCAAGCTTCGGGAAGAGCTGAATTATCATAATTATCGCTACTATGTCCTGGATGATCCGGTTATTGCCGATGTCGAATATGATCGGTTGTTTCGACGTCTGCTTGAACTGGAAGAGCGCTATCCCGAACTTGTCACGCCGGATTCGCCGACCAGGCGGGTCGGCGGTAAACCCCTTGATCGTTTTGAGGAGGTACGTCATATCTCCCCGATGCTCAGTCTGGACAATATCTTTGATCGGGCTGAGCTTAAAGAATTTGATGAAAAACTGCGCCGTTATCTCAAGAGTGATGAACATCCGACCTATATCGCCGAACCCAAAATGGATGGCCTTGCCGTGGAGTTGGTCTATGAACAGGGCGTGTTTGTGCTTGGGTCAACCCGTGGGGATGGCCTGATTGGAGAAAATATTACCCCGCAGCTGAAAACGGTGCGGGATATTCCCTTGCGGCTGCATGAAGACGGCATGGACGTTCCAGGGCAACTGGTGGTCCGGGGCGAGGTGTACATGGACAAGGATGGTTTTGCGCAATTAAACCGTCGACGAGAGGCTGCCGGTGAGTCATTGTTCGCCAATCCGCGCAATGCCGCAGCCGGTTCCTTGCGCCAGCTTGATCCACGGGTAACGGCAGAACGTGGCCTTCGTTTTTTTGTCTATGCCGTGGCCGATATTGATGCCGTGCCCTGCGGCCGCCAGAGTGAGCTGTTCCCCTGGCTTTTGAAACTTGGTTTTGCCGTTAATCCACATATCAAACTCTGCCATGGTCTCGTGGAGGTGGAACAGCGCTACGACCATCTTCTGGAAATTAGAGAAAAGCTCTCCTATGAAATTGACGGGATGGTGGTGAAGGTGGATGATTTCCATCTGCAGAAGCGACTGGGGAACACCGCCCGGGCCCCGCGTTGGGCCGTTGCCTGGAAATTTCCCGCTGTTCAGGCAACAACCAGGATAATCGGTGTGGATTTTCAGGTCGGCCGCACCGGAGCGGTGACGCCGGTGGCCCTGCTTGAACCCGTGAGAGTAGAAGGCGTGGTCGTGCAGCGGGCAACACTGCACAATAGGGATGAAATAGAACGCAAAGACTTGCGGATCGGAGATACGGTCCTCATTCAGCGGGCCGGTGACGTCATACCCGAGGTGATCAAACCTGTTGTCGAACAGCGAACCGGTAAGGAAAAACCTATTGTTTTTCCAAAGAATTGTCCGGTCTGCGGCCATCCTCTGGTTCGTCCGCACGGGGAGGCCGTCATCCGCTGCGTCAATCCTCACTGTCCGGCCCAGCGGTTGCAGAGCTTGATTCATTTTGTCGGTAAAAGCGGTGTAGATATCGAAGGGTTGGGAAAAAAAGCGGTTGAGCAGCTGATGGAGAAAGGGCTTGTTCATGATATTCCCGATTTTTTTCGGCTGAAAAAAGAAGATCTCGCTCTCCTTGACGGATGGGGAGAAAAGTCGGCTGAAAATGTCATTCAGGCCATAGCAAAGGCCAGGCGAATGCCTCTGGCCCGTTTTCTGGGCGCTTTGGGTATACGGTATGTGGGTGAGGTAACCGCCCAGCTTCTGGCGGCCCATTTTGCCACCCTTACTGACATAATGGCAGCGAAAAAAGAAGATTTTTTAAATGTTGAAGGCATCGGAGAACAGGCAGCGGGCAGTCTGGAGGATTATTTTTCAGATCCTTCCACAAAGGCCATGATTAAAGAGCTTCTTGCCGAGGGGGTGACGATCCTGCCGCCGTCTGATGGAGAAAAGCCTCTTGCCGGTCGGATTTTTCTTTTTACCGGCACGCTTGCGTCCATGGGGCGCAATGAGGCCAAGCAGATCGTTAAAGAACTCGGTGGCCAGGTTGTGTCCGGGCTCAGTAATCGGGTGACGGATCTTGTGGCGGGAGAAAAAGCCGGGAGTAAGTTGAAAAAGGCAAAAGAGCGTGGTATTCGCATCTTGAGAGAAAAGGAGTTCCTGGAAATGCTGGGCAGGGCATAGCTTGTCTACCGTTGCCGCCGGAGCGCAATATGAAAAAAAAATGTATACATGCTGTTGTGCATGGCCGGGTGCAGGGCGTTTATTTCCGTGATTATACCAGGAGAGAGGCCCGGCACCTCGGCGTTTGCGGCTGGGTGCGCAATCTGATTGACGGGACGGTGGAAGTGGTCGCCGAGGGGGCACCCGAAGACGTGGATCGGTTTCTTGCCTGGCTGCATGAGGGCTCACCCATGTCAAAAGTGACGGCGGTTGATTTCAGTGAAGAAACCCAATGTAATAACTATTCCTCTTTTGTCGTCCGTTATGGCTGATGGCGTCGTAATAACTTCGATCTACTCCATCGTTTTGATGACTATTGACAAAGAAATTAAGCATCTACTCTCTTTGATCTGATGAAGAAAAAAGTTCATATTCCCACCGGCCGTCCCAGTGGCCGCCTCGCCTGTCCCGTTTGCGGCAACAGTGAAGATTTTCTCGAACTGGCGCAGAATGTCACCGTGACCACTCGCTACCGGCAAAATGATGACGGTAGCTTTACGCCCGAAGAGAATGAGACCGATATCCATGGCGAGGTCGTGCTGCTGTGCGGCAAGTGCAATGCCGATATGACCGGTTTTCACAGCCATTTTCTGGATATGATCTTTTAATTGATATGGCCGGTCGTATTATCACCGATAATCGGACGCTGTTTGCCGATTTCCACTCCCTTAAGGCCGGTGACATCGTTGTCGGTCGCATTCGTCTCCATGCCGGCGAAGAATCCCTGCTGCTTGATCTGGTCAGTCGGGGTATCTATCTGATTCCATCCGCAATTTCTCAATTATGCAGCCGTTCCAAAGCACTGCAGGCCAGGTTGTTGGGTGAATTCATGGGGCCGGGGACGGGTGTCGCCTATGATCAGCATGATATGCTGCGCCTGGTAGGTGCCTTTTCAGAGGCAACTCCTGTTATCTGTAAGCTTGACCGGGCCAATGGCGGCATTGGTATCCTTCGTTTTGCTTCCATTGAAGATGTCTATACCCAGGCTGTCCTGGGGAACCTGCGCTTTCCCTTTGTTGTTCAGCCCTTTTATCCGGATTGCAAGGATGTGCGGGTGGTTGTACTCGGGGAGAAGGTGGAGGCCTATGAACGGTATAACCCGAATAATTTTCGGCAGAATCTCCATTTCGGAGGCGTGAGCAGGCCCTGGTCGCTATCGGATATGCAGACGGCGATTTGCCGCCGGATAATGGCACGGGCGGATTTTCCTTATGCGCATATTGATCTGTTGGTCCCACCGACGGGGGAGGTTTGGTTGACTGAGATCAACCTGCGAGGCGGGTTACAAGGGGCTGTTTTGACACAGCAGGATTATCTTCAGCAGGTGGAAAAAGTGCACCGGCAACTTGTGGCGGAGCTAACGGGTCGGCAGGAGAACTGAAATGGGGAAATGAAGAATGGCGTCGGGGGGCAAAAAAAAAGGAAGACTGCCAAGGGCAGCCTTCCTTTTTTCACAAAGTGAGGTGTAGTCGTATTAGACGCAACCGGTTGGTTTCGGCAGGCCGGCCATTTTACAGGCGCCTTTACCGGGTCCGGAGGGGAACAGTTCATAGATACGTTTCAGTGGGAAACCTGTTGTCTTGGAGAGGATACGCACCATGGGAGCAATACCGTTTTTCTTGTAGTATTCCTGCAGGGCATCAATAACTTTCTGATGCTCATCGGTGATGTCACTGATTCCTTCAACGCCCTTTACGTAATCAACCCAGTTCTCATCCCATTCCTCAGCGCCGTTGAGTAGGAATCCGTCTTCATCAACCTCATAACTTTTGCCATTGTGCTCAATTGTTGCCATCTTGTTCCTCCTTAGACAGTTATATGGATATAAAAAATTTTTCGAGTAAAAAACATGAATTTCTTACTCTAACTCATACCTTTTGTCAAGTACGGCCATTTATTTTTTTCCAGGATGAAACAGTTGCTTTCCTGCATATTGTCGGCGTAATTACTCCATTTCCATCGATAATCATCT
>DRLX01000476.1 GCA_011322715.1 Desulfobulbaceae bacterium | reverse complement strand
TGGTTGTTTCCTGGTAACGGGCATGAACAAACGGGGCCAGTCCATTGCAGGTCTGCTGGAATTCCTCTCCCTGCTGGATGAGGGCAAGAAACTTGTCATAGTCAACGTGCAGGGATATTTGTTCTTTTGGGGGAAGTTTACTGCGCATCAACCCTTCTTTTCCTTCACCGCCGGTTATCAGGGTAACGAGGGTCTCCATGGAGCGGGCACCGTGCTTGAACTCCTTTATCTTCAGGAAGGCATTGAGAAGGCCGGAATCAATTTTCAGAGGATCATTCCCTCTGACTCCTGCCATGACACGCAGGAGAAGGGCGCGACGAATGGGAAAGCAGATATCGCTACCATCTGTTTCCATGCGGCGGGTAGCGGTATTATAAACCTGCTTCCGGTTGGGGCCAAGGACATTGAGATATCCTCGTAACCGGCTGACAAAGTCAGGGCCCTTTTTCCTGGTAAAATCGATATAGATTTCTTTATCCTCTTTGTATTGCCCACCCTGCTTGTCCTCTTCTCCATATACTTTGTCGGGGTCGGAGATGGAAAATGCCTGCATGGTCGGCCTGGTTCCACCGGCAAAAACAAAAATGCATTTCCCAATGGGATGACGGAGCTGTCCCTCAAGAAATGCGCCGTCCTGCATGGGGGAGAGAAGATACTGAAGCCATTTGAGTTCTTTGCTGTCGAACTCGTCCCAGAAAACGACCGGAATTTTTCCTTCCAGGGCCTTGTCGCGAATCTGGTGAAAAGCGCCGACCAACATGGTGTAATCATCAAACTGGGACAGGTTAAACTCCAGAATCGGCACATTGCTGCCGAGAATGCCTTTGGCGATCTGTTTGACTCCAAATGATTTTCCAGCGCCAGGAGGACCGAACACTCCCAGGCACAGAGGTTTCTTCCCTTTGTCACCGAGAACATACTGGTTGATAAGATTTCGGATACTGTTCAGGCTTTCAAGCTCCGCATGATCCACGGAATAGAGTGCGCCAAATTGACCGTACGGAATATCGTTTAGAACCTTGGCGCCATGCGCTGCCACCTGTCTTGCTCGCCCATAGAGTGGCCTTGGTTGTTGTTGACTGGATAGGCTCGCCATTATTGACCAGTCCGGTTTTTTGACCACAGCCGTATCTGGAATCGGGACACGGTTAAACTTGAACCCTGAAATTGTATTGTCCCTCAGGACTTGAAAAATTTCCTCTCCGGGAAAGGCAGGCGTATTATTTTTACCCACCAACCCGTGACCATTTCTGCAAAGAGTGCGCATGGCGCAGAGGCCATCGGTGATTCCCTTGCCGATGCTATCCGTATCTTTTCCGTGATTGAGGATGGAGCAGATAATACCGGCTGTAAAACAGGTCGAACTGCCAAGTACGGTCCCTTCAATACCCTTGTTCCATTCACCCTCAAGACAGCCGGGATCAAAAAAGAAGCTGTTTTGCCTGTTATCAGGCTGTTCATTATTTATCCATAATGCGCCATCATTGCCGAAATGGACGATAATATGCCGACAATGCAACAGTTGCCGGAGATGCACATTTGCCTCAAACTCTTTGAGCAGATCCCTGATGGTCTGTTCCCAGGATCTTCCTCTGGTGATCATCACCTCATTTCGACGAAGATCATCCGCTGAAACAATAAGAACCGTATGTTCCAGGAGTTGCCCGGCAGAAAGCTCGGCCCACAAGTCACCCTGACCAACCTGATGCGACATCTTCATGATGATCCATGGTGATTCAGGCTGATACTTTTGAGACAATATCGGCAACCACAGGTGTTGGTGAAAACGATACCCAAGGCCGCCATCATCAAAAACTACCACGTCCCACCCGGCATTTGGATCGAGATCCGATCCTGTTTCACTTGGCCGGGGGATTTCCGGTGAAGGGCCATACCCCAGCCTTTCAGTAACCCGCCATATTTTACCCGTCCTGTCGCATGCATCATCTGTTTGATGGTTACCCCAGCATGGTTTCCATACCGCATAGGCGTGATTGTCAAAACCCCTCACCTTCTGAAGGTATATTGTGTATTTATTCTCTTTTTCACACTGGCGAGTAATCAGTTGATAGAGCAGTGAGGCGCCACCTCCTTCTTCTTTAATACACGTTCCCACTTGAGCTTCCTTGCGGGGATATTCGATTCCACCTTTATAAATGTGATGGTCTGTAATGGAATCACCAGTGATCAAGATTTTTTTCATGATAGTCACCATGGGGGTGAGTTTTTTATAAACGTTTTGTCTGGCTTAATTGCCTAAATTATGCCGCTTCCAATTCGTGAAAGCCTATGGTTTGATACCAGTCGGCGCTCTCCTGAAGCATGATTGCTTCAGCTTCCCTGGCTGTTTCCTGAAGTTCATCTATGGTCTCTGCCTGATAGAGTTTTTTTTGCAGCAACACAAACCGTCGTTCCATCAGTTCAGACTGTTTACCGATTTTTTTCATATCAAAATGAGCACGCAGACCGGTGGAAGCGGATGCACCGGTGGGTAAGGCAATAGCCAGAAACGTCAGGACAGAGATACCAAGATCAGTGTCAAGGTAGCCTGTGGAGATATGGGCCAAATGAAACAGGTTGGGCATGACATGAAGGAGAGCGGCTCCCAGAGTAAGCCAGAACAGCAGTTCTGCCGCAAAAGAAATCCGGTGATGATTTGTGAGCTGGATCGCGGTCTTGCCGAGATGATATTCCTTCTGGTCATCAAACCAGGCTTGATCGATGAACCCTTTTGCAATCGGCAGGTCATCCTGCGCCAGAGGAGGAAGGTCGGGCTTTGAGTGCCAGAGCTTTCGGTATCTGTTCAGGCTCCATGAGTCATGTACCCATTGGTACGGCCTTGGAGGCCCTGCAGATTGTTGCCCTGGTCCGGACAGAAGTGCCATGAATATACCGCAGCGAATTTGCTCGGCAAGGAACCGATAATTTACCCATCGCCCGTGCCAGCCGGTTTTGTTACCGATACGGAGTATGAGCAGGATCAGAAAGATGGCTACTATTTCTCCGGCACCAATCCAGTGATTCAAATGAAAAATATACTGGAGTGAAAGGATAATAACCGCAAAGGCGGCAAGGACATAGATGGCCTTTGATGCGGACTTGTAATAACGTTGATATTTGCCGGCAAGAAGGTCGGCCCGGACGTACTCTTCCAGAAAATGATCGAGAATAATGTTCAGACGCTTACCAAAGGGATGATCGGCATCGGGCAGGGCCTGGAGATATTCCTCCCTGGTTCTGTTTATCCTGGTTGCGAATTCTTCGGGATCGATCTCTTCATTGTTGAGATAAACATTGAGTTCATCCTCCATCGATGTGTTGTTGAGAGTATGCAGCCTCTCTTCCACATAATTTTTCGGTTGTTCAGAATGTATCCAGATCAGTGGCTTTTTTTTCTTCCGGGCATACTCGACAATTTCCGCTGTTCCTCCCGGCCCCCTGGCGTTTCTTCCGTTCCAGATGGTAATGACAATATCACAATGGTCGACCACATACCGGCCAACTGCCTGGTAGGCAAGGTTACGCCTGCTTTTGGGGGGCAGTATAAGGATATCTTGAGATTGTTTGAGGAGTTTTTTAAACTCTTCTTTTGATTCCGGGCTATCGAAGTCGGTCAGATAGTCCTCAGCCTCCAATGGAAGAGGGGTTTCAAGCGTCGTCCCAACCAGCTTGAGCGCTTCGCGAACCACAAGCCTGTCTGCTCCCTCGGCCAAAGGAGAAACAACGGTGATTTTTTTGTGGCCTGTTTGCTCAATGGCGATCTTTTGAACAAGCTGCAGGACCTGTTGAACAGTATCGGTGGTGGCTTGGAGATGGGGAAGGATGCGGTGCCCTGTGACACCAATGCGTAGCGTCTTCTGTTTCATGTCTTTTCCGGTTGTCTGACAGACCAAAGAGAATGCAGCGGTACGAAAGAGCGGAGATCATGTATCGTTCCGCCTGGAAGGCAAATGTCCTGCTATTCTCAAGGTGACTTCATTTAGATGACATCAGAAGAGCATAGTATCATTTGCAACTCGTTTTTGCGAAATTTTTCTAATTGTTGCGTGTGCAACCAGTTTTCGCTATTCTACATGACGTTGCGAAAAAAAAACGAATATGGCCGGTCGGGTTACATGGACATCTCAACCAGTCTTTATGCTGCTTCTTGATGCAACTCAACCAGGAAAGAATGGACCAAGGGCCTGTTCGTGTGTTAAAACGGCAGGATACGGGAATTGCGAAGATTGAACAGAAACAGAGATTCCGGCATGTTTGATGCTTCTTGAAAATCGACAGTACACATGCCTCAACATATTGCCTGAAAGAATTCGATCTTTTTACACAATTCTGACTAAGGGGTTACAAGGTACTAGGACTGTTCATGGCGTGATGTCGTGTCACCTGGATGGCTGGACATGATTTTTAGAAAAAAATTACAGGAGACTACCATGAAAAGTACAATCTTTTTTCTACTTTTTATCTTTTGCAGTTTTGCATCACCATTCAGCAGGCCGGCTCCGGCTGGGGATCTGCTCCTGTATATGCCGGCAATTGTTTCCCACGGATGTCAGTCCTATTCTGTAACACAGATAAATAGCAACGGAAAAACCGAGCATCGATTTTTCTGTGAAAGCCATCACTTCATGACCCTGATTGACGAGGCAGGCACCATGAACCTACGGCCTCATCCCGGGGTGGATGTCAACGGCTGGGGTTCTTCCTGGTATGCACAACCCTTCCTTCCTGGTGCGGCGCTCAAGCATACCAGCATCCAGTCCCTGACCGCCGCTGCCGACGGCATTCATATCGTTGCCTCAGGTCTTGTCTCCAAGGGTCAGGCATCTTCGTATGGCTCATGGAGCATGCGCCTGGATTTCACCTATAACCAAAACCTGAAAAAAATAACTGGAAGCGGAAACTATACCATTCAACTTGCAGGTTCACTGGCCAGTATCGGCGCCGATTTGAATCTGTATAAAATCGCCAGCAACTACCTTGATAATGTTCCGTTGCTTTCTGGTGGTAGCGGCGATACTGGAGATATGCAGAAAGTAGAGATCTCGTATGGGCCGGGAGAGACAGCATTTTCCTATTCTCCCTGGATTCCACCTGATATTCCCGGTTTTTTCCCAACCGATGAAACCGATCACCTGACCGTGCATGTTATCGGTCAGTGCAATAACGTGGATACCGCAGCACAGGGATACGCCCCAATCCAACCGGCCTATAAACCGAATATGAAGGTAACGCTGGCCTCGCAACACACAGGCACCCCAATACGTTTTGGCGCCATATACGATACCGCCAAAAGCCAGGATTTCGCCGCAGACAACGTGGGTATCACCCCGATTATTCCCAGCAGTACAGCAACGACTACATATAACTTCGCTGTCACCTTCGAGTCAACTCCCCTGTCCGGTGACGGTGGACAGCCTTGCCAGTGAATGTTGTAAAGAATGGTGTTGGAAAATAGATGTGTTATTTATTGAACCAATTTTTCCACCGCAGTTTATTTCAACATTGAATGCTTCGAGTTGATCTCAGCTATTGCCTTGTAAATTAAAAAGAGGGGCATGTTGTGACACTAACACGCGACATTTTCATTAGTCATGCGTCCGGAGACCACGTTTTTGCATATCGATTGGCCTTGAATCTTGCGCGCTTTGGTTTTACCGTCTGGATCGATATGCTCGATATTCGGCCAGGATCCTATTTTCAAAAGGAATATACTCAAGCAATACACGAATCATCAGTCGTTCTAGTAGTTCTGAGTCCTAGGTCATCGGATTCTGCTTGGGTGTATGACGAAATTTCACATGCTTTGGCGAGAGAGAGAAATTCCGAAATCGAGTGCCTCATCCCTATTTTGATTGAGAGCTGTGAAATTCCAAAAATAATTGCCGAGAGAGCCTATGTGGATTTCCGTTACTCTTTCACCCATGCCATGTCACTTCTCATCGATGAACTTAAAAACCGTGTACCATTACAGTTAACGATCGATATCGAACGTGCAGAATCAATGATAGTGCCTATAGAGTTACGAAATAAAATCTCTCTTATTGAAAATCATTTTCATCAATTTGAGGGTATACTTTACGCACTACCCAGTAACTACCAAATTGGAAGTAACCAGATTCGTCTTTCACTTGCAGATGATGAAGTTAACATGAGAAAACAACTTCTAAAAAATGCAGATTTTGCCGATTTCCCTAGTGAGATGGTACGGCTCGTTGAAAAGCAAGATCAATACATTCAAGAAGGAGTTGCTTTGATCTTGAACAAGAAATTTCGAGGGAACGGTTGGGAAGATATACCGCGCATTCCTCTGCTTGCTGGTTTTTTAAAATGTGAACGTTCATTATGCTTGCGTTATTTGCTAGCTGGACAACTAAAAAAATATACATTGAAGAATGATTACGAAAATTACTTGGATAGGAGTTCGGACTTCTGGAGCTATGATCAAGTTGTAGAAGTTCGTGTCTTTCTGGAAACTAGAGAAGGGAGAAAGACTGAACCTTACAAAGCCGTTTTCCCAAAGGATCA
>DRLX01000475.1 GCA_011322715.1 Desulfobulbaceae bacterium | reverse complement strand
TGCATGAAAAAACAAAAAATCTTCCTGGAGGCATCAGTCATGAAAATCCCGTTTATCGCCCTGTTTCTCTGCCTGGCCCCGATTATCACCCAAGCCGCCGGTTTTGTCGTTGATCATACCTCCACGAACCTGTCGGCCATACCCGACACCTGGATTACCAAAGCGAAAGCAGATTTGCATATTATCTACAAACATACCTCCCATGGCAGCCAGATTATCTCAGGAATGAATGCACTGAAGGATTACCCGGACTATGGAAACATGTATGCCTGGGTCAGTTCGTCTCTGGGAGACGAAAGCGCCCTCTCCCTGAAAGACCTGGCCTTCAAAAGTCCATATCCCGATCTCAGCCAGGGGGACGGAGATTCGGATGGCGATGGCATTGCCGACTGGGCAGAACACACCTATGATATCCTTGATAATCCCGATTATTACCACGTCAACGTCTTCCTCTGGTCCTGGTGTAACATTGCCGGACACAACATTCCCCGTTATCTAAACAGCATGGAGTGGCTGATCGCTAAGTTCGGCAAGGGGGGCAGTCATGCCAGGGCGGCCGAGCATCCGGTGCAGTTTGTCTTTATAACCGGCCATGCCAACGGCGGCGGAGAAAACGACTCTTCCGATGCCCAAAACAGGCTGATCCGTGAACATTGCCGGACCCATGGCCGTATCCTGTTTGATTTTGCCGACATGGAAAACTATGACCCGGACAACAACTACTTTCTGGATAAACGGGTTACCGATGCGCTTTATTATGATAAAAACGGTAGCCATGATGCCAATTGGGCCTCGGAATACCTGGCTCGCCATACAGGTAATGAGTTATACCGGCTCACCAAGGGAGACGGCACTTTTGGCGGTATAGACTCCTGCGCCCATTCCAACGGCCCGAACAACGATGCCTATCTCAACTGTACCCTCAAGGGCAGGGCAGCCTGGTATCTCTTTGCCCGTCTTGCAGGCTGGAATCCGGACAATGAAGGAGGAACCGGAGGGGGATCAGGTGGAGGCGGTATAACAGGCGGCCCCAGCGCCGGAATCACCATGGTGCCGGTTACCGCCCTGCTCCTGCGATAAACCGGTCTGGAAGGCTATTTTTTCAGCCTACAGCTTCAACAAAAGATGAAAACAGCCCGGATCGGCGCCACTGCGCCGGCCCTTTTCAGCTCAACCAAGGAATCACCAATGTCGCTAAAAAGCAACTGGTTTCCCATAACGCTTCTTTTCCTGCTGTTTGTTCCCTGCTTCCGGCATGGGGCTGTTGCCGCGCCTGTTTCACGGCCGGTCTTTGTCCGGCAGATAAAATGGACCGGCACCTCCTGGTTCGGCTCGCCCATTGTCAGCGACCTGGGAACGGGAACACGAAAAATCATCGGCACCTTTTATGACATCATTGTCTGGGACAAAAACGGCAACGAACTGGCCCGCGCCCCGCACGGATCAAACTACCCGCATAAATCCCGTATCTACACCCCGGCGGTCTGCGCCGACCTGGACGGAGACGGTATCTATGAAATCGTTGCGGCCAGCGGCGACCGGGTGGTGGCCTACGAGTGGCGAAACAACAACCTTGTCCTGAAAAACGGCTGGCCCGCCTCCACCTGCTCGGCCGGACAGTGTCCGGAAACCCGCGGCCTGGCAGCGGCGGACCTGGATAATAACGGCAGCATTGAGATTATCGCCACCACCACCCAGACCAAACATGACGGCGCCCAGGTCTTTGTCTTCAACGCCGACGGCAGCCGCTATCAACCGCCGGGCCTGAGCTTTCAGGCCTGGCCCCGATACAACACGGCCAACGGTTACGGCAATGACGGCGATGTCAACGGGCCCGGCAACCATGGATACGGCTGCTATGGGCTGAATGTGGGTATCGGCAACCTGGATGATGATCCGCAGCAGGAGATCGTGGTCACCTTTGACAACCACCAGATCAACGTCTTCCAACACACCGGCATCTCCATGTTGGCCTCCCCCTGGTTCACCAACAGATCCTCCCAGTATTCCGGCAACCGTCTCAACTGGGGCCAGTTCATCCGCTGGTTTGATCCCACTGTTGAGCGCGACCACTATCACCTGCACACCGGTGACTGGCCGCATCCTTCGCGCAACAAATGGATGCAGTGGACCGACTCACCGCCCTCGGTGGCAGATATCAACGGTGACGGCAAAAACGAAGTTGTGGCCGTCTCCAATGTGGAAAAAGACATTCCCTATGACACCAAACACCACTCCATCATGGTCCTGCAGGGTTCCTACGGCAACGGCGACCAATCGGCCATGCGACTGCCGGGATGGGAGCAGCTTCCCTCGTCCGGGTACCCGCTCAACCGGGGAAATCGTTCCTGGTATCCACCGCCCAATCCCCCTGCCCCAACCATTGTCGACATCAATGGTGACGGTAAGCCGGAAATCCTATACGCGGCCCACGACGGCTATATCTACTGCACCTCCTCAACCGCCCATACCCTCTGGCGCCGAAACATACAACACGGCCGGGCCATCATGTATGCTTCCGAAATCATGGTGGCCGATCTCAACCGGGACAATGTCCCGGAGCTGATACTGTCCACCTATGGCGATCCGG
>DRLX01000474.1 GCA_011322715.1 Desulfobulbaceae bacterium | reverse complement strand
CCAGCCATGCCGGTTTATCAGAAAAAAGAGGTAACTCATGAAAGGTATACGAAATATTGTGCTCGCTGGATGTTCTCTTTTTCTCCTCTGTCAGTGCGCCACTCAGGATGATGTTCGTAAGTTGAATTATCAGGTGCGGGCCGTTAATCAGAAAGTGGAAGAGGTGAAAAATTCCACCGTGGAGAATTTGCAGAGGCGGCAGGCAAGTTCAGTCAACAAGATCGACCGGGTCGATGAAGAGATTACCCGCTTGAAGGCCCGTCTGGAAGAAAATGATCACAGACAGTCCCTGAATCACCAGCAGATGACCAAGGCATTGAGTGATATGCAGGCAACTCTGGAAGAACGATTGACGACTGATGAACAGAAGATCAGTGAATTGCAACAACAGGTTGAGCAGTTGACAAGTGGTATTGATTCCATGCAGCGGGCACGGATTCGTGATGCTCAAAAAAGGGCGCGTGAGGCGGCAAGAAAAGCGGAGTTGGCGCGTCAGCGCACCATTATGGCGGCGGCATCCGGTTCTTCTTTTGTTAAAGTACTGCCCGCAAAGAAAAAAATTCGAGTCGGTAACGGTCGGCTTGCCCCGCCGAATGGAAACACCGCCACCGCACATCAATCAAGGCCGAAAGCAACGGCACCCAAAACGAGCACGGGAACAACAAAAAAATCTTCTGTTGAAACCGTTCAGTCACCTGATAAGGCATCAGGCCCGTTTGCAAAGGCAATGGCGGAGTTCAATGCCGGGAAATATAAGGCGGCCTATGGCGATTTTGAACAGGTGTTGTCGCGAAATCCTCGGGGAGAACAGGCGGCAAAGACTCTTTTTTACATGGGTGAATCCCTCTATAATCAAGGGGAGTATGATCTGGCTATTCTTGATTATCAAAAGGTTATTTCCAACCATGCCAAGGATCCACATACTCCTGCAGCATTGCTGAAACAGGGAATGTCCTTTGAAAAATTGACGGACAATGAAACGGCCAAGATTATCTACAAAAAATTGATTAATGAATACGCCGGTACCCCGGAGGCGGCCAAGGCCAAAAAACGATTGGAAAATCTGTAGGCCGTTTGTGGTCTATTCTTTTTTTCCGGCATGGGTGGGGTGAAAAAAAAGCGTTTGGATGATCTGCTTGTCGCACGCGGGCATGCCGATACCCATACTCTAGCTGCTGCACTCATCGGGGCCGGTCGTATCCTGGTTGACGGCAGTCCGCTGGTAAAAGCAGGAAGTCTGTACAGGCCTGATTGCCTGATTACAGTTCGACAAAAAGAACCCTTTGTCAGTCGCGGCGGTAAAAAACTGGCGGCTGCGCTTGCAGCCTTTGCACTTGATGTCGCTGGTTTTATCTGCGCTGATATCGGCTGTTCTACGGGTGGGTTTACCGACTGTCTGTTGCAAAACGGAGCGCGGAAAGTATATGCGGTTGATGTGGGCTATGGTGTTCTTGACTGGATTTTGCGCAATGATGACCGGGTGATTGTCCTTGAGCGTTGTAATGCCCGATATCTGAGTGATAAGGAAATTCCGGAACCCCTGGATCTGTGTGTGGCGGATGCCTCCTTTATTTCTCTGGAGCGCCTTCTTGGCCCCATGACTAAATTATTTGCCCCCGGGGAAAAAATTCAAATTATCGTCCTTGTGAAACCTCAGTTTGAACTGCCGAAAAACAAGGTCGCCCGTGGCGGCATAGTGCGAGATTCCCGTCTACAGCAGCAGGCCCTTGAAAAAATTTCGGTATTTGGAAAACGTCTTGGTCTCACCTGCCGGGGAACTATTCCTTCTCCGGTAAAGGGGACCAAAGGCAATCAGGAATATTTAATGTATTTAACAGGAACCGCAGTGGCTGAAAACTCGGTTTCGGATACTTGAAGGAGAGTACAATGAGGAGTACGGATCGACGGACTTTGATAAAAAGTGTTGTTATAGCTGTATCAATTATAGTGTTTTCGACGACCGTCGTCATGGCCGCTGAATTTGTCAGCGTGGTCAAGGATGGGGTCAACCTTCGTTCCGGTCCGACGACGAAAAATGAGGTATTGTTCCAACTGCCGGCAGGATATCCTCTCAAGGTTCTGAGCAGAAAAGGGAAATGGTTAAAGGTCAGTGATTTTGAGAATGATAAGGGATGGGTCTTCAGTTCACTGGTCAGCAAGACTCCATATGTCATTGTCAAGGTGAAAGAGTGCAATGCCCGCAGCGGACCCGGCACCAGCTATAAAAAGATTGGAACATTTGCCCGTGAAGTGATTCTGAAAAAGATCGGCCGCAAGGGTGAGTGGCTCAAAGTTGCCCATCCACAGCTCACCGGCTGGGTTCATTCCAAGCTGGTCTGGCCCTGATATATATATTCTTTGCGTTTTTCTTTTCCCCGCAGGCCCATCCCTGCGGGGAAAAAACCTGCATTTCACCTTATTCCCCCTCATGTTTGCCAAGTAGTTTCCGTATGGCCCTGCTGAAATTTACCGGTAGGCGAACCACCTTTCCCGCCTTGTTTGCAAACAATAAATATTCCTGTTGCAGCCCGTGCAGAAAGATATCGCGGGTTATTTCCACGTCTTTTTGACAGTATTTTCTGATTTTTTCCATCTCCCCCTGCTTGTACCAGGTAAGAGCCTGCAGGCCGTCCGCTGATTTTTTTACCCCCAGGGTATGTTCGGCAAGACGATTAAGACTCAGTCGATAACCAAGCTGCATGAAAATCTGCTCCAGAATATCAAACGAGGGCAGTCTACTTAGAGGTTTTCGGCAATAGGCTGAAAGGACCCTGTTGTCGAATTTTTTGTTGTTAAAACCGACCACCAGTTCCAGGTTGAAAAGATGATCCACAAGCTGTGGAACCTGTTCTTCGGTATAGGCCATGAATGTGTCTTTTCCACCATCATAGACAACTCCCATGGAAATACCCATTTTTTCAGCCTTGTTCCAGCCGCCGACCTCAGCGGCGGAATATTTGGTTTCCAGGTCAAAAACGCCCCAGTTGACCGGCAGTTGAAAGGATTTTTTCTCTTCTTTTTTTTGTAACTTGCCGGGATGCTGCCTTGTGGAGGCCGGGATTTTTCCGGGAATTTCAGCGTGGCGCAGGTAATGCAGCAGGCGGATGCAGCCGTTTTTGTCAATAGGACGATTTCCGGAACCGCATTTGGGTGAATGTACGCAGGTGGGGCAGCCGAAATCGCAGCTGCATTCGGTAACGATCTTCTCGGTCTGGGCCAGCAGTTCTTCCATGGACGCAAATCCCTTTTCGCACAGGCCGATTCCTCCGGCATAGCCGTCATAGATAAAAATGGTCGATTTTTCGGTCTGATCGTGCAGGGGATAGGATATGCCGCCGATATCATTGCGGTCGCATAGGACCAAGAGCGGCATCATGCCGATCATTGCATGTTCCAGGGCATGGATACTGCCCATAAAATGAATG
>DRLX01000473.1 GCA_011322715.1 Desulfobulbaceae bacterium | reverse complement strand
TGGTTTTTTTGAAAGGCAATCACGAATTCATGTTCTATAATTACCTCACAGGTGTTGACCGTTCAATATTTCTTCGAGTCGGTGGCCTGCAAACACTGAACAGTTATGATATTTCTCCTGATCAAGACGGCAATCTCCTGGGATGTCTGCCCACAACCCACAGGACTTTTTTCAAATCCCTTGCCCTGACCCATGAAAACCGACACGCTATTTATGTCCACGCCGGATTGCAACCGGGCGTACATTTAAGCAGGCAGAGTCCTGATTGGTGCCTCTGGGTCAGGGACCGTTTTATCCGTTCCTCATTTAATTTCGGAAAACCCGTCATCTTCGGGCACACCGTTTTCACCCAACCCCTGGTGGAAAACAACAAAATAGGCATAGACACCGGTGCCGTGTACGGCGGCAAGCTGACGGCCCTGTTACTCCCGGACATGGAATTTATTCAGGTCGACGGCGAACAACAACATCCATTTCCCAGTTCTCTGTAACCAGCATGGCCGGACCAGATAAATGCAGACTTAACGCGATGGAAAAGTCGTCAAAGTCAACATGTTGAAGACTATTTTCATATTTATATCAGAGTATAACATCAAAAGATAAAACACAAATAATCATTTAGTAAAGTTCGTCCCGGGAAAAAGGCAATACATCGTCCAGGCAGGAAGCTCCTGAAAAAAGCATGAGCAGCCGATCGACTCCAAGGGCAATGCCCGCTGTATCATCCAATCGGGAAAGATCGTGTAAAAAAGATTCCGGCATTTCACCTGCTTGGCCATGACCCTGCATTATCGCAAGCTCTCGGGAAAAGCGTAGCCGCTGTTCTGCCGCATCAACCAGCTCCGAAAAACCATTGGCCAGCTCTATCCCGCAACAGTACAGCTCAAAACGCTCGGCCAGGTGCGGCGACTCCGGTTTTGGCCGGGCCAGCGAGCCCAACTGCACAGGATAATCATACAAAAACAGGGGCCGGTCCCAGCCAAGATGCGGCTCAATCTCCGTCACCAGAATTTCATCAAAGCGGTCCTCAGCAAGGGCCGCAAGCGCAGTTGTGTTTGTATAGGCCGAAAAAGCCTCATCGACGCTTAATCGTTTCCACGGAGGTGTGAGCCGCACCTCCTTTGTATCCCGAAGGAGATTTTCACCATGTGCAATACCGGTAAATGCGGAGCAGGCAACGGTAAGTGCCATAACCAGTTCCTCGCATTCCCGCATTAAATCCAGATAATTCCAGCCGACATGGTACCATTCCAGCATGGTGAATTCGGATGCATGCAGACGGCCTCGTTCTTCCCTGCGAAAGCAGTGACAGATCTGAAACAAACGGGTTACGCCGCGGGCAAGAAGACGCTTCATGCACAACTCGGGTGATGTCTGCAGCCACCAGTTCTCACTGGTATAGGGAAAAATTTCCGATTCAGGGAGAAGAACCGGCAAACGGATGGGGGTATCGACCTCAAGATATTCCCGTTCCCGGAAAAACAGACGCAGTGACTGTAAAAAGTCACTGCGTTGTTTGAGTCCTGCCGGAGAGAGCATACTTGAGGGGTCGATTCGTTGCCCTTTGCTTGGTCAATCAAGGGCGACCTTCATACTCAGTCCTACTCCTTAACCCTGGTCATATAATCACCGGTTCTTGTATCTATCTGAATTTTATCCCCTTCCTCGACAAAGGGGGGGACCTGCAGCTGATATCCAGTTTCAACGGTGACCGGTTTGGTATCGGTTCCCGACGTATCGCCTTTAACCCAGGGATCGGCACGGGTGACCGTAAGATTGACAAAAATCGGCAGGCTGATGTCAATAGGTTTTTCCCCAAAAAAGAGTACCTGGACTTCCATATTGTCGACAAGAAAATTTATATTGTCACCAAGATGATTACGGGTAATAAAGATCTGCTCATAAGACGAAGTATCCATAAAATGAAATTCATCACCCTGGGAGTAGAGATACTGCATGGTGCGCTCCTCAAGATCAGGCTTTTCAAACTTATCATTGGATCGATAGGTCTGGGTAAACTGATTGCCCGTTATCATGTTACGCATTTTTGTTCGATACAGGGCCTGGCCCTTACCGGGTTTGGAAAATTCAAAATCAATAATTATATAAGGTTCGCCGTCAATTTGAACCTTGAGTCCCTTGCGAAGATCTGATGCTGAGTACATGCATTCACCTTAAAAAACTGTTAAAAAACAATTTGTTCCATTTAATCAAACAAAAAATGATAAAAATAGTACGCAATCTCTTTACTTTTTGCAACTGCTTCCGCATAGGTTGCGGATTTTAATCAGATGTCTCTCTTTCCTTGTTTTCCAGAGGCAACTCCTTTAGAATATGAAGGCAAAGACCATTATCCGGATTTTATTTCATGACCATTAAAGCAGGTATTCTTTCCGATACCCATAGAACTGAGGCGGATTTACGATTCCGCCGACTGATTGAGCGTTGTTTTTCCGATTGTGCGATGATTATCCACGCCGGCGACCTCACCGACATCAGCATCCTTGACGCCTTTGCCGACAAAACGGTGTATGCCGTCCACGGCAATATGTGCAGAGGGAAGGCGCAACACATTCTGCCCCGGGCAACAACTTTCTCTCTGGGCGGATTTACCATCGGCCTGACCCATGGCGCCGGACTAGGCCATGATATTGAAGCAGCTCTCTGGGACCTTTTCCCGGATGTGGACTGTGTCATTTACGGTCATACTCACCAACCGGTCCTGCATCGACAGGCAGGACGGCTGATCATCAATCCCGGCAGTTTCAAGGCAACAAGCCGCTGGGGAGCGCCCGGAACCTTTGCTGTTCTGGAGGCCGGAGATCCCTTGCCCGGTGCTATTGCCGAGGTCCCAAACCAGCCATGAAAACCCTGTGGACTCCATGGCGGATGGAGCATGTCC
>DRLX01000472.1 GCA_011322715.1 Desulfobulbaceae bacterium | reverse complement strand
GCACCCTTGAGCACGGTGACGATTCTTTGTTCTCGTTCACAGGCCGAGCAGAGCGTTAGAGTCGCCTGTACCCTGTCGGTTTGAATTTCTTCGGTTGCCTGCCCGGACAGACGGGCCATTTCCCCGGGATGCGGCGTCAGAATACGCGGCCCGCCCGGACGGACAAGAACATCACGATGCAGAGCAAGAAGAGTAAGGGCATCGGCGTCCATAACCATGGGGAGAGATATTTCCTTATACAGCAACAGGACAAGCTTTTCGGTCTGTTCATCAGTCCCGATGCCCGGACCAAGAACAATGGCCTTTTTTCCAATTGCGGCAGCAAGGATATAGTCGATATCGTCAATGGATAAAGATGTGGTTGTTGCATCGGGCAGCGGCAGGGTCATGGCCTCGATCAGACTTGTTTCCATGATCGGGTTGAGATTCTGCGGCACGACGCTGGTCACCAGACCGCAGCCGCTGGTCAGTGCGGCCCGGCAACAGAGAATCGCGGCTCCGGTTTTCCCCTCCGACCCGGCAAGAACAAGCAGGTGGCCATGGGTTCCCTTATGGGAGTCTGTAGCTCGTGCAGGTAGAGATGTTGCTATTTCTTCTGTAGTAATTACGCGACCGCGCAGAGGGATTTCACTGTATGCCGCCTGGGGGATAGTGATATCGACGATATGCAGTTTACCGATTCCCCGGCCTCCATGCAGATAATGGGCGGGCTTGGGCAGGCCATAGGTGACCGTCAAATCGGCGGAAACGCTTTGTCCAAGGGGCAGGCCGGTATCGGTGTTTATACCTGAGGGAAGATCAACAGCCACCACCGGCAGGTGATAGGAACTGCGCAGTTCATTGATAGTTTCGACAACCCGGCCCATGTGCCCGCTCACCTCTCTGGTAAGCCCTGTCCCAAACAAGGCATCAACAATACACGAAATCGGATACCGGGCGTGGGCGCTGGTGACGGTTTGATGAATATCCGCCGTTTCAAAGGGATCGGACAGGACAAGCGTTGGTATCTGTAGTTTTTCGACAATGGCGGCATTTACGGCGGCATCGCCCTGCAATTGTTTCGGGGAAATGGTAAAAATGACCAACGGATGAGCTCCGGCCGCCAAAGCATGTCGCGCAATAACCAATCCATCGCCGCCGTTATTGCCGGGACCGACAAAAATGATGACCGTCGAATCAACCAGAGGACCGAAGGTCTCCGCCATAACGGAGACGGTGCCGCGACCGGCATTTTCCATAAGGACAATGCCGGGGATACCGTATTGATCAATGGCAAGACGGTCAAGCTGCTGCATTTCAGAGGCTTTTGCAATCTTCATATCTATTTTCGACTCCAAGTGACCAGAACCACGGAAAGATGGAATTACCGCCATATTTTTTCGGTTCATCTTTTTGTGCTTCTGAGAGAAAAATATGCCTGATCAATTGCCTTTTCGGTATGACTATATTCATTATCAGCTGTAAGGGCAAATAGTGATCAACAAAGATGGTGACTTCATATTTATCGTTCCTTTTCGGATCTCTGGTCTTTCTTTCTCCTGTACAATCAGCTTCTTCTTGTTTATCATACGCATTTTAGTAGACGTGAAGAACCATACCGACCATTATGCGCGATTCCTGTATCCGGTACGGAGGCATGCCATGCGTCAGCAATTCTTTTCCTTTCTGTTGTTTTTCAGTCTCTTTGTTGTTTCAGGATGCAGCAACCTGCATGTCCATACTGATTTTGATTCGACCGCAGATTTTTCCTCCCTCCATACCTATGCCTGGAAAAAAGTCAATGTGCGCGGTGATGCCCTGGCGGAGAATCCTCTGCTCTATAAACGTATTGTTACGGTAGTGGACGAGTACCTTCGCGGCCGAGGGTACCGGGAAACCACTCCGGAATCAGCTGATGTTCTGGTTGTCCTGCGGGGCGGAGTAAAGGAAAAAATGCGATTGACCGATGTCGGAGGGCGAGGGCGTTACGCGTCCGGTCCCTGGTACCATCCCTGGCGAAGTTACCCTACCAGACCCGATATCGTTAGATATTATACCGAAGGAACCCTGATCATTGACTTTGTTGATCCCCACAAAAACGAACTTATCTGGCGCGGGACCGGGACCGGTGTTATTCACCGCTATGCAGATCGTGAAAAAGAAAAAAAAGTTATAGAGCAATATGTACGACAAATACTTGATCAGTTTCCGCCGGAGCACAAACCCGGTTGATCCTCCATCTTCATCCGGTTTATTTGTTATACCAGGTTTCTCCTTCGACCGGCAACCCGAATCCTTTTTTTAACTCATTGGAACACAACCATGACCCAGCAACCGTCTAAATCAGCCGCTAAGACCAAGGCCGGCGCTCCGCCCAAGACAAAGATTTCCGTGAAGCGAAAATTTGATCTGAACGATCCCCGGTGGTACCTCAATCGTGAACTTACCTGGCTTGAGTTTAACCGCAGGGTCCTGCATGAGGGACAGGATGAACGGACACCTTTGCTGGAGAGAATCATGTTCCTCTCCATTGTCGGTTCCAATCTTGATGAATTTTTCATGAAACGCATCGGCGGCCTCAAGCAGCAGGTCGGGGCCGGAGTAAAAAAACTCACTGTGGACGGCCGTACTCCCGGTCAGCAGATTGAAGAGTGTTACGAGGTCGTCCGTGACCTGCTTGCCAAACAGCAGACACTGGAAGAACAGCTGTTCCGCTTGCTTGCCAAGAAAAATATCCGTATCGTTAAATATCTGCAACTGACCGATAACCAGCAAAAAGAGGTCAACAAATATTTTCTGGACAACATCTATCCTTTGCTCACACCCCAGGGCATGGATCCGGCCCATCCCTTTCCTTTTATTTCCAACCTGTCGTTGAATCTTCTGGTTGCCACCCGCTTCAAGAATGATGAACATGTCTTTCTCAACCGGATAAAGGTGCCGACCGGCATAGGCATCCCACGCTTTATCAGAATCGGCAAGGCGCATCTGTATGTACGGTTTGAAGATATTATCGCCAATAATCTGTCGGCAATTTTCCCGGACATGCTCATAGAAAGTTGCGAACTTTTCAGAGTGACCAGAAATGCGATCACGGAAAAAACGCTTGATCAGGCCAATGACCTGCTCTCCATGATTGAAACCGCCCTGCGGGATCG
>DRLX01000471.1 GCA_011322715.1 Desulfobulbaceae bacterium | reverse complement strand
TTTCAGGGATGCTATTCCCTGGCCCAGCCCTTTGCCTATTTCAGGTAGACGTTTACCACCAAAGAGAACAAAAACAATGGCCAGGATGATCAGGAGTTCAGGGGTGCCGAGTCCAAACATTATGTACCTCCAGGGAGAGTTGTATTGTTAAAGGCCACCTTGAAAAAATGCCGCCGGATCTCTGCGTCACAGAAAAATGAAAAATGCTCACATATGTCTAACATGTTGCGTTTTTTAATTTTCCTGTTCCTTGACCTCGAACGAAAATTCTAATTTTTCAAGGCACCCTAAAATCTGTTGTGGTTGCCTAACAACCAAAATCTTCTTCTTCCTGCTCCTGGCCATCCGGGGCCGGCCCGCCCTGCAGAGACGGAACGGATGTTCCCTTAAGTGAAGGCAGTTTTTTGAACCATGTAATATAGCCGCCATAGCCGCCTTTGAGCATGAAACTGTTTGTGTAGCCAAGTTGACGCAGAAGCACCAGGTTATAAATGGAACGTCGCTGACTACCGCATATCAGCAGGATGCGGGTGCTGGAATCTTTGGGGGGCAGTTGCCCCAGGTGTTGCAGCAGGGTTCGAAAAGGGATGTTGACCGATCCGGCCAGGTGTCCCCTGGTAAACTCGACCGGGCTACGGACATCAACCAGAAAATAACGTTGGTCTTTTTTTTGGGAGTGGTTGACAAAATCATCAATGGACACCCGGTAACGGTTGTCCGGAACGGAACGAAGATAGGTTTTTCCCGCCTCGGCAACCAGGGCCCGGTCGTACTGCTTCCAGAGAAAATTGTTGTCGGCTTCCCCGGTGAGGGCAAGTTTAAGCAGGTCGACGGCCAGGGCCGTGCGTCCTACCTGCAACGCCTGCTCAGCAGCGCCCTGGGCGACATTATGATGGTCCGGGACGGGTATTTGTGGAAGTGGTTTCCCGCCGGGTTGGGTTGTGCCGCTGCGAGCGGGAACAGTTGGTCCACAGGTCGGTTTGGTTAATGTTTTGTTGCGCAGTTTTTTCTGAAAGGAAAGATAACTCCTGTAGCCATTGTGCAGGGTGTAGGCATTGGAGAAACCAATCTCGCGCAGAACCACCAGAACGTGGTTGGCCCGGTGCTGGGTCTGACAGATAATGACTATTTTTTTACCGGTCTCCGGCTTGGGTAGTCGATCGAGATGATCAAGGATCTCACGGAAGGGGATATTCACCGCCCCGGTGACATGACCGGAAGCATATTCCCGTTTTTCCCGGACATCCAGGAGAAAGAAACCGTTGGCCCCCTTATCCAGCGCACAGACAAATGCGGCCATGCTGATCCGGTACCTGTCTTTTGGCATTGCATGCAGAAAGGAATTGCCGGTCCGGGCCAGGACAGCCTTTTTATAGCGTGCCCAAAGAATTTCCTTATCAGCGGTCAGCGGCAGCAGGTTGCGGAGACCATTCACTGCCTTCTGATACTTTCCCCTGCTGAAATCTGCGTCCGCCTCTACCAGTAATCGACTTTCATCATTGATTTGGGAGATGCTTTTCCCATCTGATGCTGCACCATTCTGCCGGGTGGCACCATAGGCCACCCGGCAGGAACCGTCCACTACAGGAACAAGAAGAAAGAGAAGCAAAGTGAGAGAGAGTCTTTTCCGTATCATTTTTCAATCCTCTTGCACGGATTATGCGACTTTTTCCACATTGACATAGGAGTCATAAAAGGAACAGGAGCCGCCGATTGGATCGGTCAGGCACATGTTCTTGAGCACCGGGTCAACCAGCATGACCGGGTTAGGGCAGATGCCGGTTGCACGGCGGCTGTCGCCTTTGATGAGGCTGCCGTCGACATGGACGTCATTGGAGCCATAGGCCCAGTGGCCGAAACTCCAGGAGGCGCAGATGGTGCCGGGACGAATTCCCTCGACCACTTTTATCTTACCGATTACATCCTTGACCCGGGTATCGGTGAGCCTGGTCTGTCCTTTGGTGTTGGTCGGTCCGACCAGCCGAATAACATCTCCTGATTTGAGACCCAGTTTGCGGGCATCCACGGTATTCATCCAGACGTAATTTTCCCCGGCCTCGGCTACCATTGTCCAGTAGTCGCCAATGGTTCGAGACTGGCCACCGAGGATATGCTTGTAGGTAAAGAGCTGAAAGGGATAGGCCTTGGAAAATTTCACCTTGTTGCCGCCGGCGTCAAGGATCGGTTCATAAAAAGGCATCCCGTTTAAGTGTTTCCCGGTCATGGGATGTCTGCCTTTGGCCACGTTTTCGGCAAACAGATTGAACTGACTCTTGAACTGGTGATGCACATGTTCGCCCTTGTAGGCGCCGCTTGCGTCTTCAAACCGGCCGCCGCGATTGAGCACGGTCACAACCAGTCGATAGAGGTCATCATTGTTGCCGACCGCCTTCTTCCAGTATGCCTCTTCATAGACGGCCTTGGACATATGTCGCCGCGCCCTGTTGAAAATTTTCATTTCAGCATCTGAAGCCGGTTTGACGGGATCCTTGCCGTTATGATCGCCATAGGCGATGTTGGCGACGGCCTTGAGAAAATAATCTTCCCGGGTGCGGAAATCCAGGCCCGGGCCAAAACCATCCTTGCCGTAGCCTGATGTTCCAAGCTTTTCCGCGATGGCCAGCATGACCGATTCCATGGAAATAGGTTGTTCTCTACCAAAGACCGTGCATTTTTCGGCCAGGGATTCAACCGCCGGTTGCCGCACCTTGCTGGAACCGGTCAGGATGCAGGGAGTAGTATGGGGTGTGCCCCAGCGTTCCCATATCGCGGTATCGGGGAAAAGATAATCGCAGTACATGGAGGTTTCACCGATAACGATATCGTCGGCCATGAGCAGCGGAATCTTTTTGGGATCACGCAGGTAATCAATGGTGGTATTGGCTCCCGGCACCGACAGACCGGGCGTTCCCTTGTGCAGATACAATGCTTTGAGGTGATAGGGATAACCGTCCACGCCACTGGGAATAACTTCCTGGTACACACTGCCGGTATACGGATACCAGATTCGTTTGGCCGGATAGCCGTGTTTCTTAAACAGCAGGCTTTTTTCATAGGCGGTTCCTTCCCGGCTGATCTTGATACCAAATTTGCCCAGTTTGTTCGGATGCATTTTTTTCAGAGGAAAGGGCTGCCCTTTTTTGCTGCCGTCTTCGTGCCAGTGGCCTCCTCCCGGCTGCATACCGCCCTTCCAGTCAGCATTGCCGACCAGCATATTCAGGGCAATGATGGCCCGTCCATTATGATAGCCGTTGGTGTGCTGTACCGGCCCACGGTACATATCGGCCATAACTTTGCGGCCGTAGCTGGTAAACTCGCGAGCCAGGGTGATGAGCAGGGAATCATCATCAAGGCCTGCTTCTATGGCCCAGTCAATTACGCTGCGTTCATCAACGATGTCTTTAAGCAATCCAAAACCGGTCTTGTATCTGATCCCGTTGATTGTTCCCTCGGCAAACAGGTCGCCGACAACCGGGGTGTCCTCTTTCTTATAGGGATCCATGGCTACCAGCCGACCGTTGACACTGGTCACAAAGGTATCTTCACCGCCCAGACCGACGTCACTGCCGCGCAGCAGCCTGGTTCCGGTCTTTCCGTCCTTGTCAAGGACCACAAGATGGGTGGCGTTGGTCCAGGTGGTATCACCGCTCCCTGCGGCAGCGCTTCGATTGGCCGCCCGGAGATAAGTTTCATTGTAGCGTTTGTTGTCAATGATCCAGCGGATCATGCCCAGGGCCAGGGGGGCGTCGCCGCCGCATCTGATAGGCGCCCAGTAGTTGGCCTTGGCCGCAGAATGGCTGCAGCGCGGATCAATAACGGCTATCTTCATGCCCTTTCTTGACATGGCATTGGTGATATAGGAAACCCAGTTGGTCGGCCCGAAGTTGGCCTCAAAGGGACTGGTGCCGAAAAAGATGACAAAACGTGCATTGGGAATGTCCGGCTTGAGATGGTGTTTGCCGTGTCCCCATTTGCCGTGGCTGTATTTTTTCGTGGATTCGTTAAAGGCGATGTGATGTGACTGCTCACAGACCGTTGTGTGTTCGTACCAGTTGGCCGAGCCCAGGGAATCATTGCACCAGCGTTTGGCAAATTCCTTGCGGCCGTGCTCGATCCGTCCGGCAAGAAAGACAAACTGATTGTTTTTCGGTCCCAGGTCCGGCAAGTCCGGATCAATGAGTTTATCAAGATTTTCAGTATTTCTGGCCTTGAAATCGGCCAGGCTCATTTCGCCTTTGCTTACTTTGGCCGTATCGTCCTTGAGCGCTTTCATCAGGGCCGGGTCACGAACGGCAAGAATATCCTTCAGACCTTCTACCTTGCCCTCGCCAAACAGGTCGCCGCCGTTGACGATCTCCTCGATGGCCTTGTCAAAGTCAATGGTCAGCCATTGGTTTTCTCCCCGTTTGCTGCCGGGTTTTCGTTTGAGTACCTTGCGGATGCGATAGGGATCGTACTGGGTCTGGACCCCGGCATTTCCCTTGGGACAGAGGCGGCCGTCATAAATGACGGCTTCTCCGGCAGGCATATCATAGGAGAGATGGGGATGCATATTCATGGGGCTGTAGGGATTGCCTTCAACCTTGACCATGACGCCGTTTAAGATTTTGGTCTTGATGGTACAGGCCGTATGGCATTGCAGACAACAGGAATAGATGACGTTTTCCGGGTTGTCAAAAGGATAGGCATCAGTAGTGGCGCTATTCTCCGCGATGGCATTGCCTGGTGAAAAAAGGTCCATTCCAGGAATGCGGCTGGCCGCCATCACACCGCCGAAAAAGGCCGTGCTCTTGAGAAATGTGCGCCTGTTTAATGTCAATTTTTCACCGTCAATTTCGATGTGTTTCTTCATGGTTTCCTGTGTATCCTTGTCAGTATGTGTGTGCTTGCTCATTTATGCCACCTCCCTGTTGTCATCTTTGACGATCGGCAGCAATTTTTCTCCGATCAGAAAGAGCAGAATGCCAAACGAGGTAATGCAGAGGGAAACCAGCCATTCCATAGTGGTCGGCAGGTAGGTAAATTTAAGGCCGGGACCGCTGAAGGCATATTCAAGACCTGGAATCTCCGGATTGATTTGGGCCGGGATAACAATATTAAAGCGAACAGCGATAAAGGTGACCGCCACCAGCAGGCAGGCAAAGGCAATGGCGCCGCCTACGTTTTTGTCCGGCCGTCCCTTGGGTACGGCTGTGGAAAAAAGGATAACGGCGGGCAGGACCACGCCAAGTGCAAAGTGGATGATCCAGAAGACATACCAATAGGGGCCGTTTAAAATGGCTTCCAGAGGCAGCCGTTCCGCCGGGGCGACTGAATAGAGACCAACCAGGAACTCGGCAATTTCAAGGAGAAAATCAAAGAGCACCAGTGCCAGAACAATGCGCCCCAGAAATTTCATCATTTCATTGAGCTTTTGCTTGTCCTTGTCCGGACCCCAGATATAGACGACAGCGGTCAACAGAGCGCCGCCCGAGGCCAGGGCGCCGATGAGAAAGGCAATCGGGGTCAGGCCACTGTTCCAGTGCGGTCGGGCCTGGATAACACCAAAGAGTGAGCCGACACCGCCGTGAAAGGCTATGGCCAGGGGAACGCCGATGATCCCCAGGACTTTCAGCTTGGCATGGTCGCGGGACTTGGATTCAGCAGAGGTGTCTGTGGAACCAAAGGTGAGGAATTTGGCAAATCCTGCCGATCCTCCCCTGCCGGTATTTGCCGTTTCAATCAGATCAATACGCAGGGCAAACCAGAGCTCGATGAGAATAATTGCAAAATAGGCTGAATACAAAATACCCATCCAGGACATCATTGAATTGAGGTTCATATGAAAGAGGACGTTGCCCACCCGAGCCATATGGCCAAGGTCCATCCAGATGGAGAAAAGAGCGGCCACCAGACAGCCGAATGCCGTGAACAGTGCAAGTTTACCGATTTTTTCCAACCGTTCAATCCTGCCCACATAGACCAGGGTGGAAAGCAGAAATGAGCCGGCGGAGAGGCCGATAAAGTAGATATAAAAAACTACCCACAGACCCCAGGGAATATAGGACCCGTAATCGGTCATCCTGTGGCCGGTGGTAAAACGGAGATATAGACCATAGAGGCCGACACCAAAACCGATGACGGCGATCAGCCAGACAATTGCCTTTATAAATTTTTTCATGCTGCGTCCCTCCTTGTTAGACTAAATACGTAGTTGTCGGCTTTGTTCCTTCCTCTTCCCGCAGTTTTCTGGCTCGGGGCGAGGAAAGCAGTTCGGCAACAAGGCTTTTGGGATCATTGGCGTCACCGAAATAGGTGGCATCGCCGATGCATGTGGTCACGCAGGCGGGCAGCATCCCTTTTTCCACCTTGTGGATACAGTAGGTGCATTTACGGGTATTACCGATGGGAGAGCTTTCCCTGTCGGTGCGGGGCCATTTTTTGCCGTATTCAAAGTTGGGTTCCTTTTCATAAGGCATGATTTCCGGTGTGCCGTCGGTATAAAAATATCCCTTGTCAAAGGTTCGGGCCGAATAAGGACAGGCGCTGATACAGTATCGGCAGCCGATACAACGGTTGTAGTCGATCTCAACTATGCCGTCGGTCCGTTTCCAGGTTGCATGCGCCGGACAGACCTTGACACAGGGGGGATCATCACATTGCATACAGGGACGGGGTAGAAATGTTTTGTGGACATTGGGATAGGTACCGTGTTCGGTCTCGACAACCGGCCGATAAACAACACCCGGCGGCAGATGATTTTCGGAAACGCAGGCCGTTGTGCAGGCCGTGCAGCCGACGCATTTGGCCTGGTCGATGACCATGGCCCAATGCCTCTTGTAGACAGGTTTTTTCAGGGCGCGTTTCAAATCGTTGATCATCCGCTGTCTGATTTCATGTGGTTTGATGTCAATGAGAGCCATTGAATCCTCCTCCTTGCTGTTGGGACCCGTCATTTTCGGATAACAGGCCGGAATGGTACTGCTGATCTCTTCTTGATTGTGGAGGATACACCTGATGGATGTCCGGGAAAAGCGGGGAAAATGTGACTTTTTGTAGGGAAATCCCTGACAGGGACTCAGGCCGGGTAGGGGAAACTTCGATATGTTTATCTAAAAATAAGGTTACGCATGTTATTGCATGTGTTGTAGGAGCGGATTTATCCGCGAATAGCTCATTGAATCATTTGGATAACCATGAAAATTTCGCGGCTGAAGCCGCTCCTACGATTAATTGGGTTGCGGGTGAAACCCACCTTAGCCTATCCCATCTTGCCCAACCGCATA
>DRLX01000470.1 GCA_011322715.1 Desulfobulbaceae bacterium | reverse complement strand
GTTCAGTTGATCTATTATTGTCTCCAATGCATAAGCTGAATTCAACCGTATCACCGCCACTGACCTGGACGGAAGCAATGTCCAGAGGGGTACCTGTAATAACAACTAATGTATTGGGAGTTGATGAGATTATAACTAATGGCGTTGATGGCTTTATAACAAATAATTATTCGACATTAGTTGCCGATCTTAAACGAATAATTGAAATGGGAATTAGCAAAGGAATGCGAGCTGCGGCAAGAAAGAAAATATGTGAGAACTATAATATCAAGTTGATAGCTGATCGCTATTCAGAAATATTTGAAGAGAAAGTCTAATGGAAAAAAAATATAAGGTTAAGGAGATTAAATCCGGCTGGCAAGATTCAAATGTTGCCAATACATACGATGCTAAACGTTTTTCCAGCATCAGTGGTAGATTGAGTGACTGGCTCGATAAAAGGGCTATTAAAAAAACTACAGCATCCTTGCCGAAAACGGTGAAAATTCTTGATATGCCTTGTGGTACGGGAAGGATATCCCACTGTCTTCTCTCGCTCGGTTACAATAGGGTTACATGTGCTGATATCTCTGAAGATATGATTAAAGTAGCCACCTCTCTGCTAAAGCCTTTCCCACATGTTGCCTTTTACAAAATCGATGCAGAAAAAACACCTTTCGAGAATGCGTCATTTAACGCTATCGTATCAATACGTTTTATGGGGCATGTTCCCAAAGATGTACGAATTAAAATCCTAAAAGAAATGGGCCGGATATGTAGTGGTAGAATTATAGTTGAATACCCTGTTACAAATCCATTTGCACGATTTGTTAAGAAAGTATTTAAAAAGTTTACAGTGGAAAAAAAGCTTCCTTCCCAGTGGACATGGCACTATTTAAGTATGGCAGAAGCAAAGCAAGAAGTTGCAGAAGCAGGATTGGTAACAAAAAAAATTGTACGGAAGCTTTCCTATATTTCTGAATCAGCATATTTTTCAATTAGTAATGTGTCGTGAGTAGATGAATGATAGGGCCATTTAAAAAAAAGTGATTTGACGAAGGGTTACGTCCCCTTCCTTCTCTATTTCTTCCTTGAGATATCTCTTCTGCCTTACATCCCCACCGAATACCGAACAACAATAAACGGGCGTATGGTTGCATCCTGATTTTCCGATGCGGCAAAGGTTCGACCTGTTTCTATTTCCGTTGATTCTCCCTGGATCAGAAGTCCATAATTTGTTTCCGGCTTGTTGATCCAGTCCTGGACCATATCGGTGATTTTCCATGATAGGTAACCGGTCGTGGTATCAAGGAGAATCGTATCTTCCGCCGGGGCAATATTTCCCAGGCCCATGGGGACATTGTTGTAACTGCTGCCGTCCGGAACCGCTGTCCAGGGTGTATTCTCCCGGGCATTATATCCGGTGACCTGGGCAATGACCGGGTTGCTCCCGATTATCTTGTGGATGGAATTTGCATATTCCGCCGCTCCGACCGATCCGGTCTGGTAAAGGTATAGTCTGGCCTCTGTAATATATGCATTGGCCGGTATGTTGCTCAGGTCTGCTTGCAGGATAATGGTATTGGCGGGTGTATGGGGAGCGGGTGAAGACCATGACCATGTGGAGATATGGTCGGCTCCTTCATTGATTGCAGTGTCGAGATTGGTAAAGGTCTCTGCGATCGTACCGGTATAGTCGGAGGTTGAGGCGTCACCCAGGGTTTTGCTGATGACTTGGTGCACTTTGACATTCTTGAAATGTTCTGATCCGGTGGCCGGGTCGCGATCATCATCGTTGACAAACACCATCCGCATGTCGGTACCGGTGTAAAACTCTCCTGCGGCAATGGTAAAGTGGACCCAGTTCCCAATATCAGTGGTTGTGTATTGCGGTATGACCTGGATGGCCTTGTTCCAGGTTTGACAACCAAAGAGTTGAAAGACTCGCGGGCTGTTGAACAGATCACCGTCCTCGTCAAAACCGATACCGTGAATCTCTCCTTCTGCCGAGGATAAAAAATCAAACTCGATTACCGTCTCCGGGGTAACCGTGAAGAGTTGCTGTGTCTGAACCCAGCGGTTGCCGGTAATTGCCAGGGTTGCGCCGCTATCTTCAACCGTTACAGTGCCGCTGCCGTCCTGGCCGGAACCATAACTGATGACACCTGTCCGGTTAAAGTCAAGAAGGGCGTGCCGCACGCGGATGTTTCTAAAAGATCCGCTGCCGTTGGCAGGAGCATTGTCGTGATCGTTCACCAGCACCATCCGCATATTGCCGCCGGTATAAAACTGACCCACGGCAATGGAAAAGTGGACCCATTTTCCGATATCGGTGCTGCTGTATTTCGGACTGACCTGAACAGCATCTCTCCAGGTTTGAGAACCGAAGATCTGAAATACCCGTTTGTTGTTGGTTATATCATCATCTTCGTCAAAGCCGATACCGTGGATTTCTCCTTCGGTGGTGGATAAAAAGTCAAATTCAAGGATTGTGTCTGCAGTAATGGTGTAGAGTTGGCCGGTCTTGATCCATCGGTTGCCGACCATTGTCACGCCTGCACTGTTTTCTGCCACCGTTACCGTACCAATACCATCCTGTCCGGTTGCGTAACTGACAATGTCGGTCATGCTGAAAGCGGTCAGGGTTGCCGGATCATCGACTGTTATCATGGTTGATTTTGCATGGATTTGTCCATTGGCGTCGGTGACTCGGGCGGTAATATCGTGGGTCCCTGGTGAAAGTGTGCTGACCTCAAAGGATGAACCCGTACCTAGGAGACCGTCCAGGTCGGAAGACCACTGTATTGCAGCGCTTATATCGCTCCCGTCAACGTCAGTCGCACTGGCCGTGCATTGAATGCTTTCATCCGGCGTAAAAAAAGTGCCGTCAACAGGAGAGCTTATATTCAGGTCTGCTGATTGTATTGATGCGCTGATTTCTGTTGAAAAATCACTTTCTACAT
>DRLX01000469.1 GCA_011322715.1 Desulfobulbaceae bacterium | reverse complement strand
CTGGAAAAAATACGCACATGGGAAATGATTTTCAGATAGGGTAACAGCAGATTCAGTACGGGGAGAACAAATTCGAATGTAATCGATTAACAAGGTCTACCGTTTCCTTCTAATCCGCATATTTGATGCCCTCGTAAAAAGTCCAAATTTTTTCAAAGATGGCTAAGTAAAAACATAGATATACAGGTAAGCGCAGACTCCGAGGAATAGTGTTCCGGGGAGGGTCTCAACTATACAGGTAATATGTTGTGAATCGCCCCGGGACACATGACGCAGTAGATCGAAGTTTTTACGACGCCATCATATTTCACGTAGGTCGTCGAAAAAGGCTTAAAAATGTCATGAATGCAGATAGTAAACGAGTGAGACCTTCGAGGAACAGCGTAAGAAAGTCCGCCGACATATTGAAATATTTCGGGGAATTCTTTTGGCGCTGTAACACGGTAGGTATTGGTTTTTTGGACATTGTAGCAGGTCGCCTGTGAAATCTATGGGCTAATTGCATGCCCTTTGACCAAGTATATCCCCTGTCTCTTTTGGGGGACGCTTGATATTATATTTTTTCATTCGATACCGCAGTGTATTTCGGGTAATGCCCAACCTGCGTGCTGATTCGGATTGGTTCCAGCCCACTTTTTGCAGCGTGGTCAGGATCAGGTGTTTTTCCTGTTCGGGGAGTGCCAGGGGGGTGTCGGTTTTTTCATTGTTGTGTTTTTTCCGGGTCCGTATTTTTTCCGGCAGCATCTCTGTGGTTATCGTACCGTTTTTACATGTCAGAACGATGCGTTCCAGTACGTTTCGTAACTCACGTATATTACCGGGCCAAGGGTATCTATGCAGTAATTTCAAGGCCTCGGCGGAAACCGCCAGGCCTTGCTTGTTCTGTTCCCGGCCAAACATGGCAAGGAAGTAATCAATCAACTCAATCAGGTCCTTCCCTCGTTTTTTCAGTGGCGGCAGAGGAAAATGAAAGGTATTGAGCCGGTAAAAGAGATCACCGCGAAATGATCCGTTCTGCACCATCTCTTCAAGATTACGATTGCTGGCGGCAATGATACGTACATCGACGGTAAATGTCTGCGCCGCTCCCACCGGCCGAATCGATTTTTCTTCGACCGCATGCAGCAGCTTCGGCTGAAGTTCAACCGGAAGATCACCTATTTCATCAAGAAAGATGGTGCCGCCGTCCGCCTGGAGAAAAGCCCCTTTGCGATCATTGACGGCACCGGTAAAGGCGCCGCGACGATGTCCGAACAACTCGCTTTCCAGCAGATCATGGGGGATGGCTGCGCAGTTGACCCTGATAAATGGGCTGTCCGGGTGCCCACAATGGCTATGGATGGCCCTGGCAACCAGTTCTTTTCCTGTTCCGGAGTCACCGGTTATAAGGACGGACATCTTTGTACAGCTGACGAGCTGTATATCCTCATACACTTTCTTCATGACCGGTGATGAACCGATCATCCGGTCCATGGGTTGTTCGCTTATCAGCGACACTCCTGGTGCATTCTCGTTTTCTTTGAGGGCCCGTTGAACCACCTGGACCAGGTGGTCATTATCAATGGGTTTGGTCAGGTAATCATAGGCACCCTGCTTCATGGCCGTTACCGCGCTCTGGATGGTACCAAAAGCCGTCAGGATGATGAGTGGTACCTGTTGAAAACCACGATTACGAAAGTCCAGGACTTCGAGGCCGTCGGCCCGGGGCATTTTCAGGTCGGTCAAAACGGCATCCGGTTTCATTATCTGCCACAGGACCATACCTTCCATACCGTCGCTTGCCGTTTTGACGATATATCCCTGCTCCGTCAACACAAGTTCCAGCAGGTCACGCATCCGTTCTTCATCTTCAATGATCAATATCTGTTTTGCCATCTTTTTTCTTCCTTTTCTATCAGGCAGCCCAGTCGGTTTGACGACCATGACCGATGGTGATCAGCGGGCGCAAGGGCAGGCGGAGAATAATCGAGGCCCCTCCGCCTGGATTATTTTTAAAGGTAATACTGCCGTTATGGGCACGAACAATCTGACGGCAGACCGGCAGCCCCAGGCCGATGCCCTTTTTTTTGGTGGTAAAGAATTTCTTGAAAATCAGTTTAAGATCATCATCGGCAACACCAGGCCCGGTATCGGTCAGTCGCAGTTCAAGGCGTTCTTTTTCAAGTTCTTGTACGGAAATAGTTATTTTCCCGCCATTGGGCATGACCTCTTCGCTATTGGCAAAACAGTTATACAGGACTTGTCTGAGTTGTTTAAAATCTGCATACAGTACCGGTAGGTGGTCAGGCAAGGTGAGGTTAATTGTTGTCCTTTTGTTATGTTCCGGGCACTGTCGCCATTTGGCGACAGATTCAGCTATCTCCACCTTGAGGTCCACACGGCGAAAGTGGGGCGGTTTATGACGGGCAAGGCCGAGGAGATTGCTTATAACCAGGTTCAGGTTGTCCACTTCGTCAACGATGTAACCCAGTAATTTTTGTTGCATCGCAGGCTTTCGCCCACCCTTGACGAGAAATTGGGCCGAACTGCGGATGATGCCGAGCGGATTTCTCAGCTCATGGGCCAGGATGGTAGTCATCTCTCCCAGGGCTGCCATTTTTTCCGCCTGTACCAGTTTGTTATATAATACCTGCAGTTGTCTGTTACTTTCGGAAAGGGTTTCGTAGTTAAGGGCGTTTTCAATCGCAATGGTCACCTGGTTTGCCAGGGTGCTGAAAACCTGAACGTCACGATTGCTGTATCCGCCGCCGTCTTTTCTGGGGCCAAGGAGCAGCATGCCGCCGAATTGGGAACCTCCTTGCAATCCATAGACCAGGGAAAAGCCGGCAGCCCGTATTTCCCCCAGTTCCCGGGAGAGTTCCGGATCATCTGCAACAGGACCGCAAAAAAAGAAATGCGTTCCCTCGCGGAGAAGGACAATCAGCCTGCTGGCTGACCAAAGATATGAGCCAAAGCGTAAGGTCTCAGGATACAGGCGACTGCGTTTTTCCTCCATAATCATCAAACCGACACTGGTTATGCCCAGTTGTTTGGGTAAATCGGTAATGAGAACTTCGATGAGATCAGGGAGATGGAGGGATGAGGAGATCCTGCCGCTGAAGTTACAGAGCAGGGTTCGGTAATCGGAATGGCCGCTTGTCATACAATGATTGACCAAGTTCCGTATCAGTTTTCGCAAAGGAAAAAAGACAAATGTAATTGCAAGAAGAAAATAGAAAAAGACAGTGTGCATCTGTTGATTGTTGAGAGAAAACGGGGCGAGGCCGGCAATCAGTCCGGCATACAGGATCAAAAGAATTAAAGGTAGCAGAGTGTAGATGATAGTGAGGATGATGAACTGCCTTGTATCAATACCGGAGAAAAAAAGACCGCCCAGAAAAACCACCGGAATTGTGAAACAGGTCAGCTTGACTGCAGTCGCCATAGAGATTGCGGAAGAGTGCAAAACGAGAAGGGGCAGGGCATAGGAAAAGATATACATGAGAACACCGAACCAGAGGCTTAGAAAAAGAAGTCTGGAAAAATCCCTGCTATGTTTCAGTGGCGAGTGGAGCATGTCAATGACCGTTAGGGGAACGGATATCTCATGATAAAGATTCTTTACCTCATTTTTCACAAAAGATCAATGCGTTCTGTTCTTTGCGTAGACACGGTAAGGAATTGGTAAAGAGGCGGGACCTGGAAATTCCCTGCGGGACAAGGAAAATACTCCTTTTTTTACAGCCGGCAAGAGTGGAGGGAATTACATCTGTTCTTTTGTGAATACAACTTTTCCTTTCCAGGGGATAAGCATGGGTACCAGACCACAGTACCGTACATATATGTCACCAAGTTCCCGGCGTAGTTTGTGCTCTTCAAGCAGGGTGCCTGCAACGAGATAGAGGGAAAGAATTATTTTAGTAAGCAGGGAGAGATCGGTTATCGGGCCGACAGCCCAGAGTAGGGCCATGCCGCCGCTGTACCAGGGGTGGCGGACATAGCGCAGGACACCTGAACAGGAAAATGGAAGCGAGTGGGCGGCTTTGCCCTCGCGATATCGTTGCCATTGGCTGATGCCGAGGAAATACTTCATGTCATAATTCTTCTTTCCATACCAGAACAAAACCAGGGCGTAGGTAAGGAGAAAGAATTGCGGCAGGTGCCACCAGCCATGGAAGGAGAAGAGCAACTTTTGGGGAAGGGAGTACTGATACCAGATAATGGGAATGAGCGTTGCGGTGGAAAAGAAAACATAGAAAAGTCGGTATGCGCCCTGCAGAAATCCACCTTTTTCTCGGATCCGGGTGTTAACGGGAACGGCAATCAGCAGGCTGTGCAGGACACACCAGAATATCCAGAGCAGGGCAAGGGAAAACATGGGGGAGAAGGTAAGGGGACGCGGTGATTTTTAATCGCTGCGTCCCCCGGCATCTATTGATTGCGAAATTCTCGCAGCATATTTGGATGGTGCAGTTCTTCGTCCATGACCACCGTATGACAGACGGCACACCCTTTGTTCGAACCCATGGGCAGGGGAGTTTTCTGGTATTGCAGGGGTTGCAGGTTGTCCAGGTCCTGCCCGTAGGGATTGGTGGCGGGGTAGAGGGCATGCATACTGTTGT
>DRLX01000468.1 GCA_011322715.1 Desulfobulbaceae bacterium | reverse complement strand
TGCTCCCTGTCCGTTCCCCTGTTTTTTCCTCAATATTCGGGTTTTTGAACACAACAATCGGATCAGCCGAATAGAGTCACCATTTTTCCAGGACGATGGTGATTGTTTTACAGAAAAAAACAATGACAATTTTCGTTGCGTAGGGTACTAAATATAGAATTGTGTAATTGTGTTATTCTATTATTATTTCCGGTTTTCCATCTATGCAGCCAAAAGCTTTCACCAGCGAATCCATCTCCGCCCAATGGCTGAGCGATTTTGACAAATACCTGATTGGTGAAGGTACCCACGTCCGGACGTACGAAAAATTAGGCGCTCATCCGGTGCTGATGAACGGAAAGAAAGGGGTTTCCTTTGCCGTCTGGGCACCCAACGCCCGTCAGGTCACCCTTATTGGTGACTTTAACGAGTGGAACACCTCAACACACCCCATGCAGCCTTCCGAAAGCGGGATATGGTCTTTGTTTGTACCGGAACTTCCTGAATTTTCAGTTTACAAGTATCACATCACCACGGCTGACGGCCAATCATTCGACAAATCCGATCCTTATGGATTTGCCATGGAAGAACGACCGAAAACCGGTTCCGTTGTCGTCAACCTCGACAGCTACCAGTGGCAGGATGAAAAGTGGCTCAAGGAACGCGAACAACTTCAGGGGCTGAGCCGACCTCTATCCATTTATGAAGTGCACCTGGGATCATGGAAAAAAATTCCTGATGAACAATGGGGGGAGCGTTATCTCTCCTATCGTGAACTCTCCGACACCCTGATTCCCTATGTCCTTGAAATGGGGTATACTCATATCGAGATGCTGCCCATAGCGGAACATCCGTTTGACGGCTCCTGGGGGTATCAAGTCCTTGGGTTCTTTGCCCCTACCAGTCGCTTCGGCACCCCGTCCGACTGCATGTATTTCATTGATCAGTGCCACCAGCACGGCATTGGTGTCATTCTTGACTGGGTGCCCGCCCATTTCCCCAAGGATGGGGCCGGGTTAAACTGGTTTGACGGTACCCATCTGTATGCGCATGCTGATCCTAATCAAGGCGAACACCCTGATTGGGGAACCATGATTTTTAATTACGGTCGCAATGAGGTGCGTTCCTTCCTGTTGTCAAATGCCATGTTCTGGCTGGATAAATATCATGTTGACGGACTACGGGTAGATGCGGTGGCATCTATGCTCTATCTGGATTATTCCAGAGAGGAAGGACAGTGGATTCCCAATAAATACGGCGGTCGGGAAAACCTCGATGCCATATCGTTTCTCCGGAAAACCAATGAAGTCGTCCATGGCGCCTATCCAGGGATATTGACTATAGCCGAGGAATCCACTTCCTGGCCGATGGTATCCAGTCCGACCTATGTCGGCGGTCTTGGGTTCAGCCTTAAATGGAACATGGGCTGGATGCACGATACGCTGAGTTATATGCAGAAGGACCCGATTCATCGACACTTTCACCACAACCAACTGACCTTCGGCATGTTGTATGCCTTCCATGAAAATTTTGTCCTGCCTCTGTCCCATGACGAAGTGGTCCACGGCAAGGGGTCCATGCTCGGCAAGATGCCCGGAGATGAATGGCAGAAATTTGCCAACCTCCGGGCCTATTACGGGTTCATGTGGTCATATTCCGGAAAAAAACTCCTCTTCATGGGCAATGATTTCGGCCAATGGCAGGAGTGGAACCATGACCGGGGCCTGGAATGGGAAGCACTCAAGGCCCCCATGCATGCCGGTCTGAAACGCTATGTTCGTGACCTGAATCTCGTGTATCGTGACGAGCCGGCCCTCTTTGAAAATGACTTTGCGTGGGATGGATTTGACTGGATAGATGCTAACGATGCGGAAAATTCCGTACTGTCTTTTATACGTTTTGCTGAAGATAAGAATAATTTTCTTATTATTGTCTGTAATTTTACTCCCGTCGTCCGCAGGAATTACCGCGTAGGCGTACCCATAGAAGGACAATTCACGGTTCTTATCAACTCCGACCTGGAAATCTATGGCGGCAGCGCCGTCCATATCGATGAACCACTGCTCTCCAAAGGGCAAACGGCCCATGGATTGCCCTATTCCCTCAAGTTGACACTGCCTCCACTGGCAACTATAATACTCAAACCCTCAAATAATTAATATGTTGTAGGCCATTTTCAAACGCAACCTCTACTCACTAATCTGCATTATGAAACTAAAATTGACAAGAAAAGCGATTATCCTGGCAGGCATTGGTTTGATCATTTATATCGCTCTGGCGATGATCTATTCCAGTATTAAAAAACATCATCCCCTTACCGAGCATGAAGGTGCCACGGCCGGAAAACTGGTCAATATGGAAGAGTGGCAACACCAATCCAAGGAATATCAGGAGCAGTTGACAGCGCTACAGGCCAAGAATCATGCCTTGCTGAAACAGATTCAACAGCTTGAACGTGGAAAAAATCAAATGCTTATTAAGATGCCGTCGACGGAAGTCATGGACAGGCTCAAAAAAACGCTTAAAGAAAAGAAGAATCTCGAAAAGGACCTTCAGGACTGTCAAAGTAGACTGAAGCGAAAGAAGGGCCAGATCGACCAACCGATAACGGAAGTAAAAAATCCCCCGGTGCAACCAGCAAAAAAGGCTGAAAAAAAGGCTAATGACGCCGAAGTACGCATACAAAAACTTATTGAAAGCCAGGATATTCTGGCCGGTAAATATCAGAAAATCCTCCAGCAAAACAATATATTACAGAATAAACTCAATGAGACGGTTGCGGAAAACGACGCTCTAAAACAGGAAAACCTCAAATTATCCACTGCAAATCAACAGCTGAACCAGACCCTTGCTTCTATTGAAACAAAAAATAAGGACCTTACCGAAACGGCAAAAGAACACATTACCGCTTTGACCGGGCAGGTTGAAAAATACAACTCTGAGCTGACAGCAGCAAACAAGTCGATAAAAGAATTAAAAGATGCTCTTGCCGAAGCCCAAATGAGGCTGGCAAATGCCGTGAAAATTCAGCAGAAAAAAGATAACGAGCTGGAACAATGCAGTGCACGGATCCAGCAACAGTCCACTGAAATCGGTGATCTAAAAGCACGATTGACCGATGCAGTGTCACAATTGGCACTGGCAAGAGAGAGCTTGAAAAAAGCGGACCTCAAAGCTGAAGCGATGCTTCGCTATGGACAGCAGAAAGACCAGTTGCTCGCACCGTCAACCCGTCAGATAGGTGATCTGGAACAGAAACTTAAAGAAAAAGAAACGGAGCTGGCACAAACCCGAGAAGAACTGACTGCGATAAAAAAAGAACTCGCGGCAAAACCAGATGTTAATGCCGAACTCCAGCAGCAATGTGCCAAAATACAGCAGCAACTTGTGGAAAAAACAGCGGCACTTGAGGAAAGCGAGAAGGTGGTTGTTGAACTGCGCGGTCAACTGGCACAGCTGCAGGAAGAGCAGGCAAAAGAGCTGGCCGAGCGGCAGCAGATGGTCCGGGACCTGGCCTCCATGACCGAGTCAACCGATGTTTTGAAAAATGAGATAACCGGACTTAAAGAGCAGTTGGAAAAGGCAAATGCTGTCATCACGGATCTTACCGGCACCCTTGAGCAGACCAAGAGCGAACTCGCCCAGACTAAGGAAGAGCTTGCAAAGACCGTTGCGGAACGTGATGAACTTCAACAAAACCTGACAGCCAAAACGGAAAAATTGGCCCAGACCCAGGAAGAAATAGCAAAACTTATAGCTGAACGTAATCAAGCCACACAGCAGCTTGTCGCGGCAAATAACGAAATATCCTCACTCAAAGAGCAGGAAACAGCGATTCAGCAGAAACTTGCAGACCTGCAGTCAAATGCTCAGGAAATTGAACCGATTAAAGCAGCCTTGCAGGAAAAAGAAACCGCTCTGGCTGAAGCTGAAAAGAAAATTACTGATTTACAGGCCCAGCTTGATGAAAAGGCCAAGGCTGTAACTGATCTGCAAGCTCAGCTTGAGCCTCTTCAGACTTCTGTAGCCTCCCTTGAAGAAGAGAAAAAACAGTTAACCGCACAGGTAACGGAAATGCAGTCTAAACTTTCCGAGCTTGAACCCCAGGTGGCAACGCTCAATGAATCCGTTACCGCATTGGAACAGGCAAAGACTGATTTGACTTCTCAACTGGAAACGGCAAACCAAAAGCTGACGGCACAGGAAAAACTACAGAAACAGATCGAAACGTTGCAGGCATCCATTACCTCACTTAAGGAAGAAAATGGTAATCTGACCACTCAACTGAATGGGGCGCAGGAAAAGCTGGCAGCACAGGAAGAGTTGCAGAAACAGATCGAAACGTTGCAGGCATCCGTTACCTCACTTAAGGAAGAAAATGGTAATCTGACCACTCAACTGAATGAGGCGCAGGA
>DRLX01000467.1 GCA_011322715.1 Desulfobulbaceae bacterium | reverse complement strand
TTACCATTCAGCGCAAGCCCTCTCTGGGTACCCATCCATCAGTCTTTTATATCGTATGAGGTCGCCATGTTTGAAAAAGCGCTAAAAGGAAATAAATACTACTGGATGTGGCTGGCCTTTCTCGGCATCTTTATGGCAATTGCCGTTTTCTGCTATGTCCGACAGTTTAATTATGGTCTTGGACTGACCGGGATGAGCCGGGATGTCTCCTGGGGGTTGTATATCTCGCAGTTCACCTTTCTGGTTGGTGTCGCCGCCGGGGGGGTCATGCTGGTGCTGCCTTATTATGTCCATAATTATAAGGTGTTTGGGAAAATAACCATTCTGGGTGAATTTCTTGCCATTTCGGCATTACTCATGTGCCTGAGTTTTATTGTTGTCGATCTTGGCCAACCGATGCGCATGTTAAATGTTATTTTTCATGCCCAGCCGAGATCAATGCTCTTTTATGATATGATTGTCCTTAACGGCTATCTTTTCCTCAATATTCTCTGTGGCTGGGTCATTTTAACGGCGGAACGCAAAGAGGTGAAACCGCCGAAGTGGATCTATTTTTTCGTCTATCTCTCCATTCCGTTTGCCGTTTCCATTCATACGGTTACAGCTATGCTGTACTGCGGGCTTCCCGGCAGGCATTTCTGGCTCTCCGCCATTGTTGCTCCCCGATTTCTTGCTTCGGCCTTTGCCGCCGGCCCGGCCCTGATCGTTGTTGTCGCTTTGATCTTAAAACGGGTCGCTGATTTTGATGTCGGCAAAAAGGCCCTGGATAAGTTGGCAACGATTATTCTCTATGCGGCCCTGATCAATATGTTTTTTGTCGGGTTGGAGTTTTTTGTCGGCTACTATTCCAATATTCCAGGACATATCCACACCATTGAGTATCTGTTTTTCGGCCTTGAGCACAATGGCCATGTCTACAATAATCTTGTCCCGTTTATGAGGATGTTTGTTGTCCTCTTCGTGGTCGGAGTTGCCTTGCTTTCCATTCCCTATACTCGAAAGCAAAGTGACTTCTGGCTTGGCGCCGGATGCACTGCATTATTCATCTCACTCTGGCTGGATAAGGGAATTGGTTTTGTTCTTGGTGGATTTGTACCCAATCCTCTTGGTGAGATTACCGAATACTATCCGACGGCCAATGAGATTTTCATTGCCCTCGGCATCTGGGCGATGGGCTTTTTTGTCCTTACTATCCTCTATAAGATAGCCATCGGGGTCGAACACGAGATAGAAGCCTGACGGATTTACTCATTCCTTATAGACAAAGCCTTCGTTCCTGTGGATCGAAGGCTTTTTTTATTCCTGCCGTAAATACCTCCTTGCAAGGTTCATTGGGACCCTTTATTTTGTCAGTTGGTGAATTGCTGAATTCAGGGGTAAAAAATGTTGAGTAGGTCGGTTCAACGATACCAGGTGGTGCCATGGGAAAGACAAAAACATTTCGCGTAGTCAATCATAGATTTCAATTTAAATGTGACAAATGCGGGGCTAAACGATACATGGCTGTTCCCGCTCGACTGCGTCAGCGAAGTGTTCGTTGTCATAAATGTGGTGAGGTTATCAGGTGTTCATTTAATCGGCGAGCAACATTGCGTGAATTGCAGAGCGGCAAGGCGGTGTTGATTACGAGTTCCGGAAAGGATGTTGAAATCGATCTCACAGATGTTTCGTCTAAGGGTATAGGTTTTGAGATGTCCATTCGAGCAATGCGTTCCCGGGTCATTAAAATTGGTGACCAGATTCAGGTTTACTGCAGTTGGAGTCCCCGTCTTTTAGGTACCAATCGTTATGTGGTCCAAAATGTCAGAGGGCAGCGGGTCGGTGTGAAGAAATTGGAACAGGGATAATATTGACACTACCCTTAATTCAATCGCTGCATGCTTTGGGAGGGTGGATCGGATTCGTGTGTTATGTAAGGGTATGGAATCAGCCTGTTGGCAGCGTAAGCTGCAGGTAGAGTTGCCAGAGTTTGATGATATGCGGCTGGAAGAAGAGCCAGCAGAGGGCGGCTATGGAGAGGAAGGGTCCGAAGGGTATCCGGGTGCGTCCGCCTTTTTTCTGTTTAAGCATGGCGGCTATTCCGATGATCGATCCGAGAAGTGAGGCGGCAAATATAATAAAGAGCAGGCTTTGCCAGCCGAGAAAAGCACCTATCATAGCCAGCAGTTTAATATCGCCTCCGCCCATTCCGTCTCGTTTGGCAAGGAGATAGTAGGCAAGGGCGATAGCGTACAAGATTCCGCCGCCCAGTAGGATACCGAGTGCCGATTGCTGCCAGGTGACGAGGGAGTGGAAAAATGAGCCGATAAAACCGATAGCAATACAGGGTAGGGTAATTGCATCGGGAATGATCTGGTGATGCATATCAATGAAGATAATGACCAGAAGAGCACCACAGAAGAAAAAATAAAAGAAAAAGGCAAAGCCGGGACCAAAGACCTGGAACAGGGCAGCGGCCAGGAACCCCATACTTAATTCAACCAGCGGATACTGAATGGAGATCTTTTTTCTGCATGTTCTACATTTTCCCCGCAGGACGAGATAGCTGAACACTGGTATGTTTTCATACCAATGCAGCGCGGTTTGACATTGCGGGCAGTGGGAGGCTGGAAAAACAATGGATTGGCTTTTGTCCGGCAGCCTGAGAATAACCACGTTAAGAAAAGAACCGACAACTGCGCCGAAGAGAAAGGCAAAAAATGAAAAAAGAGTGTCCACTGGAATATTCTCTGGTATGTTCATTGTGTTCTAACGGCGACGGAATAATCTTTTTTTCCGGCGCCCTGATAAAGCGGTGGTAAGTACCGCATTGGTTATGTATGTCTGACGCCCCATGCGGTGGTGAGGTTTTGTGCCGGCAGCCTCCGTGCGACTATGACGCAGGACAAAAAAATCTTCTTCCCTCTTTGTATCGTTTTCCATGCCTGAATTCCAGGAAAAAGCTTCTCTACTGCACCGGGAGGTCATTGCGGCAGATATTTTTCGGCTGACCCTGCATGCTCCGGAGATTTCCGGGACCGCCCATCCAGGACAGTTTGTCATGCTGCAGATAAATGACGGCAGAGACCCCTTGCTACGCAGACCATTTTCCATCCACCAAGTCAATGCGGGCGGGAACATGCAAATCCTGTTTAAGGTCGTTGGTCGGGGAACGGCGCAACTGGCCGGGGTGTTACCCGGTCACCACATTGATTGCATAGGACCTCTTGGTCGTGGTTTTGCCCTTGAGCAGAGAGATCGCCTGTGTCTCGTCGGCGGCGGTATGGGTATTGCACCGCTTTATTTTCTTGCCAGGCGGTTGTTGCAGACAGGGAGAATGGTCGAAAAGGATTTTGTATTGCTTGGGGCCCGTAACCGTGCAGAACTAAGCATTTTTGTCGATGAATTTTCCGAACTTGGTTACACGGTACAAACGGCCACGGATGATGGCTCCATGGGGCATCATGGTTTTGTCACCGAACTACTGGATCCGATATTACCGGTAATGAAACGGGTCTATACCTGCGGGCCTTTTGCCATGATGAAAATTTGTGCCGACAAGGCCCTTGCCGTTGATGTTGCCTGCCAGGTCTCTTTGGAAACCCATATGGCCTGTGGACTCGGGGCATGTCTTGGCTGTGCGGTGACCGGTGCGGATGGAGGCTATCTTCATGTATGTCGGCAGGGTCCGGTGTTTGACGCTCGCGAGGTCGCATGGACACGTTAAATGATAAGAATATCGACCTTCGGGTTCGCCTGGGAACACTTTCTCTTCGTAACCCGGTTATGACTGCTTCCGGAACATTCGGCTATGCCGGGGAGTTTTCTCAACTTGTCAACCTGCATAGGCTCGGCGCAGTCGTGGTCAAGGGAATCTCTTTAAAGCCCCGCCCGGGCAATCCTCCTCCACGTGTAGTGGAAACGGCCTGCGGCATGCTCAATGCAATCGGGCTTGAAAATGTCGGCCTGCAAGGGTTTCTTGAAAGGAAAATGGAGTTTCTCCGTGGAATCAACAGCCGTGTCATTGTCAATATTCTTGGTGATTCGGTCCTTGAATATGGTGAGTTGGCGCAGCAATTGACCGGTGTTGACGGGATTGACGCTCTTGAGGTGAACATTTCCTGCCCCAATGTGAAAAAAGGCGGGGTGGCATTTGGTACCGATCCGTCCATGGCGGCTGAGGTAACCAGGGCCGTCAAGGAGCGGACCGACCTGCCGGTTATCGTCAAGCTTTCTCCCAATGTCACCGATATTACCGTTATGGCCAGAGCGGTGGAAGAGGCCGGGGCCGACGCGGTTTCGTTGATCAATACCTTGATCGGTATGGCGATAGATACGACCAGCCGACGGCCGAGACTGGCCAATGTAATCGGCGGTTTGTCCGGACCGGCCATCAAGCCCGTTGCCCTGCGCATGGTGTGGCAGACGGCTCGGGCGGTGTCGATTCCGGTTATCGGAATCGGCGGGATTGCAACCACAGAGGATGCTTTGGAGTTTTTAATTGCCGGTGCCACCGCCATCCAGGTGGGCACGGCCAATTTTTATCAGCCTCGGTCCTCCGAGTCGATTATTGATGGTCTGACCGCCTATCTGCAAAACCGGGGAGAAAGCTCCATCCGTTCAATCATCGGCACACTGCAAACGGAAGGGGACTGATCTCATGACCAGGGGAAAGATATGTATGTCGGTGAGCGCGGCTGATGTGGACATACTTGCCCGGACAGTACAGGAAAACAGCGCCCTGGTTGATCTGGTGGAAATTCGCCTTGATGCCATGAGCAGCCCGGAGGTGGATCGGTGCATGCAGATGGTCCATTTGCCCCTGTTATTTACCAATCGGCCAATCTGGGAAGGCGGCGCTTTTTCGGGATCCGAGGAGGAGCGGTTGCGACCGCTCCTGCAGGCAGTGGAGCTGCAGGCGGCCTATGTAGATCTGGAACTCCGGTCCGATCAATCTCTACGGGAACAGCTCCTTGAGGCGAAACGCTCTTCCACAACCCGCTTGATCCTCTCCTGGCATGATTTTACGTCAACGCCTGCGACGGAAAAACTGACGGACCTTCTTCGGCGGATGCGGACAGCCGGAGCGGATATCGGGAAAATTGTTACTACTGCTAACACGCGCGATGACGTGCTGCGGGTTCTGGCGCTTTTGCGGGAGGCGGACAAGATCGCTTTTCCTATAAGCGCCTTCTGTATGGGAACGGTAGGTCGGATTAGTCGTTTTGCCGCCATATATCTCGGCGGGGAGATGACCTATGTCGCCGCCTCGGAAGATCAGGCCACGGCGCCGGGACAGTTATCGGCTGCCCGGATGAATCAATTATGCACCCTGTTTACTGATGAACATTAATGGACAAACACAGCTTTTCGGTATTATCGGCCATCCGGTCGCCCATTCTCTGAGTCCGGCCATGCATAATGGGGCGTTTGCGGCCATGGGGATCAACGGTATCTATGTGCCCATGGACACCGTTGATTCAACGACGGCTGTCGCCGGACTGCGCTCCCTCGGCTTTGTTGGTGTGTCGGTTACCGTTCCGCATAAGGTGGCGGTCATGGAGCATCTTGATGAAATCGACCCGGTGGCCCAAAGGATCGGAGCGGTCAATACCCTCCTGTTCCGGCGGAAACCGGGAGAGGAAGAGGTTGTAGTGCGCGGGTTTAATACCGACTGGCTCGGCTCCAACCTTGCCCTTGCCGACAGGATGCAACTGGCCGGCAGCAGGGTGTTGGTTCTCGGCGCAGGCGGTGGGGCCAAGGGTGTTTGTTTTGGTCTTGTTGAAGCCGGGGCTGAAGTGATCATCACCAACCGCACCGAAGAGAAAGGACGTGTTCTTGCCGACTGGCTTGGATGTGATTTTGTCCCCGCTACCGGACTTGCTGATATCCATGCCGACGCCCTGGTCAACACGACCTCGGTCGGCATGGAACCGAACAGTGCCGATATTGCTATAGATCCGGATCTGCTTAACCATTTTTCCGTGGTCATGGATATCGTTTATGCACCGCTTCGAACGCGACTTCTTCAGGAGGCTGAAAATGCAGGCTGCCGGACGATTGACGGCCTGTCCATGCTTGTAAACCAGGCGGCGGTGCAGTTGAAAATATGGACGGGAAAAAAACCACCCATAGATGTTATGCGCCGGGCGCTTGAAAAAGAACTTGAGCAAAGAAAATCACGTAAGTGACCAGGCACAAAATCCGGAAAGATTATCTCTGCCATTTAAAATATATGATGGAAATTATACCAGTTAAACGGATAGATGCGACCGTTGAAGTCCCCGGTTCCAAAAGCCTGACCCAGCGGGCTCTAATCGCTGCGGCACTGGCCGAGGGGACCTCTCTTTTGTCGGGACCGCTGGCCAGTGAGGATACGGCCTATACCATGGCGGCATTACGCGCCATGGGGGTCCGGATCAATGATGATGATCCCACTTGCTGGCAGGTCCATGGGGCTGCCGGCAACATTCTCCCTCCTGATGAGGATATTTATCTCGGCAATAACGGCACGGCCACCCGGTTCCTGACTTCGGTGGCATCCCTTGGCCATGGGACCTTTCATATTGTCGGCAGCAGGCGTATGGCCAAACGCCCCATAGCGCCCCTGATGGAGGCATTGCAGGGGTGGGGCGTCGATATGGAAAGTGATGCCCAAAACGGCTGTCCGCCGCTCACCATCAGGGCAAATGGCCTGGCCGGCGGTACAACTGTTCTGCCTGAGGGTAAATCCAGCCAATATCTTTCCTCTTTGCTGCTTGTGGCCCCGTATGCGGCACAACCGTCCGAACTTGAGGTGCGGGGCGAGGTCTATTCCAAACCCTATGTGGAAATGACGTTGCGGGTAATGCATTCCTTCGGCGTTCAGGTGGAAGCCACCCCCACGTTGGATTTTTTCCGCATTCCCCGGCTCCCCTACCAGGGCAGGGAATATATCATTGAGGGTGATGCCTCCGGCGCTTCCTATTTCTGGGCGGCAGCGGCGATAACCGGCGGTCGTGTTACGGTTGCCAATGTGCCGGTCCCCTCATTGCAGGGTGATGCCCAGTTGGTCCCTTTGTTGGCAAGAATGGGGTGTGATGTGACCAGGGCAGGGGTAAGCGGCTTGACCGTGCAGGGACCGGAAAAGTTGCGGGCCATAGAGGTTGATATGGGGGACATGCCGGATGTGGCCCCGACCCTGGCCGTTGTCGCCGCCTTTGCTGAAGGAACAACGGTAATAAAAAATATTGCCCATTTACGGATCAAGGAATGTGACCGGCTGGCAGCCATGGTCACCGAGTTGAGCAGAATGGGCGCCGAGATGGAGGAGCGGGGGGATTCCATGCTCATCCATGGCCGGGTCGGTGGGAGCAATCTGCATGGAGCCGAAATTAAGACCTATGATGACCATCGGATTGCCATGTGTTTTGCCGTAGCCGGTCTTCAAGTACCTGGAGTCAAGATTACCGGTGAACAATGCGTGGCCAAGTCATTTCCCGATTTCTGGGAACGCTTTGGTCTGCTTGGAAAATAACGCCCCCTTTTGCAAGAGGCACAAAAGGGGGCGATAGGACGTTTTTGGATTCAGAAAGAATCAGTTTACTTTTAGCTTACCGCCTGTACCCATTCCATGCGGACCGGTAGCCTTCTGCGGCCGGTAGTGTTTTGTGGCCCGGACCAGGTTGTTGAATGCGTCGGTAATCGATGCCGCGATGACCTTTCCTTCCGGGGTTCTGCTATAGGCCCGAACACCGGTGCCGACACCGAGTCCGGTCTCAAAGAGTCCCGCCAGCCCTCCAATATCCATGGAGTCCGCACTTCCTTCAGCCACAGCAACCTGTACACCGGAACGATTGTCGACCAGGGTCAGCATGCTTTGTGCGTCGCTCGTTTTCAGGGAGCTGCCGATCATGGCGCCGACACTGCCGAATAATCCGCCGATGGCGCCGCCGATGCCACTGGTATCGGGGGAGGAAAAGATCAGGGTCGGGGTTACGGTGTAATCGGCGGCAACAAGTTGTCCTTTGCCGAAATTGCTGTATTTGCGCAATTCTCCCGACCGTTGCAAACGTCTTTCCCGTTCCAGACTGTTGAAGCCCGCACCCCGCTCTACGACCACGAAACAGTTACTCTGTTGTGACAGCAGACGCAGAAGCGGGACCGTTGACTGTATGCCGTATCGGCCGAGCCAGGAATACCAGTTAGCAGTGTGATCCTCGTTGACGGCCAGGGTTCCGAGGGGTTCGGCGCAACGTTCAAGCTGTGGATTAACATTTTCGCTGTATGCTCCTCCTGCACTGCCGGTGGCAGCGGTTTTGGAGCGTTCACTTCCCATGTGTACCTGACTACAACCGCTGAGAAAGAGAATGGCGACTGCGATAATAAGACGATTCTTCATCGATGTTCTCCATAAAAAGAATATTTTGCACTAGAATTAACCAGCTTATTTTACCTGCTATTTGAGGAAAATAAACTAAAAAATACGGAAGCTGTTCGTTGATGCCTTATCCTCGCAGAATTTTATTCCCTTGTATCAATGGCACAGGAAGGTTGTTGATGATCAGGAATCGTATTGAACGATGATGGATTCACCGGAAGAGCATCCTGTCAGTTCTGCGGCATTCCCCTTGTTGACGGCAATTTCCAGGTAACCGGAAGAGTCGATAAGGGCAACGAGTTTTCCTGGGGGTTGAGTACTGTAGGTGCTGGAAATCGCATTGATTGTATGGCCTGAAATCGTGATGCCTGTAAAGTCTGCCGGTTGGAACCTGCTGAGATGTCTGGTGGTGATATTGGTTCTAATGTTGCCGAAATGGTCGATATGAAGCATTTGGCCGATAATATGATGGTTGTCGATTACCGGCTCCGGAATGTCAAGTTGCACACAGTCGGAAAAAGAGGTTTCAGGTCCTACTTTGTCAATGGGCAGCCCTGCGGCCAGGGCTGCGGCCACCGGCGCCATGATATCTCTGCCGTGAAAGGTGCCGCTGACTTCAGCCGGAAACAAAGAGCTGTTTTCCACCCGATGAACTTTGTTCATTTTTTTGTCCATAATCAGCAGGGAAAGCAGACCGTTATCCGGGGCAACAAAGAGGTGCTTATCCGCCTCGGCGGCGAGGATGGAGCGTTGGGTCCCCACCTCGGGATCAACAACAATCAGGTGAATGGTCTCATCGGGAAAATATCGGTAACTTGTGCGGATGGTGATGGCCCCGGCAAGAATATCGTGGGGCGTGACGGCATGGGTCAGGTCAATAATGCGGGCGGAGATATTCCGTTGGAGAATGGCACCCTTTATCTGGCCTACATAGGGATCTTCCAGACCAAAATCCGTTGTCAGCGTTATAATATTTGTAAAGCTCATAACAGATATTCCTTTTATCAACAATTGGTCAACAGTCGGAGCACAACATTCCACCCTTTGATTCAGGCCGGACTGTGGCTGTGCAATATGATTCAGTTTTTTTGCGCAACAGGAGAGTGTTGATCCAAGCTTTTACGATGCCATCATGTAGTATTATAGCAAAGGAAAAAAGAAATGTACAAGAACGGCTCAAAGAAATTTCTTTTTGAGTAGAAGAAAATAGAGAGCACCTGGTTCTTTCATTTTGCCCGCTTCCTGTCCCGCCCGTCTGCCGGTTCCCCGGAAAAGATCCACTCTACCCGGTCCCAGAATGGCCGAACCCGTATCCTGGGCCAGTACAAAACGGGTCAACGGAATCCAGTGTTTTTCGTTTTTTCGGCTCACAGCCGGTTTTCTGCTCTGCAGAAAGGCAAGGCCACCTGCGGGAAAACAATGCTGGTCAACGGCGATGGAACGTCCTGCGGTCAGAGGACGGCCGAGATTACCAATGGCATCATGGCCCTGTGTCCATTGGAAAAAGATAAAGGATTGATTGGTGTACAGGATCTCGTGGAGCTCTGCAGGATGGTCGACAAGATATTGACGGATGGTGTCGATACCGGCTTTTTTGAGGGTGATTTTTCCGGTATTGACCATGTATTTCCCGATGCTCCGGTAAGGACGGCCGTTTTTCATGGCATAGTGGATGCCCCTGAGAGAGCCGTCCTGTAGCCGGATAAGTCCGGACCCTTGAATATGGAGAAGGTAGGCATCAAAGGGATCTTTGAGCCAGACAAGTTCGCTCCCCTTGGCATATCCCCGGCTTTCTATCTCTTTTCTTGTCCAATATGGAGTAAAATGACCTGCCTGGAAACGACCGGGCTGTACGGAAAAACCGTTGTGGTTACGGCGAAGAACAAGGTTGCCCGGGATTGCGTACAAGGGATAGAGAAACGGGGCCTTGCGGATAAGGCTGCCCTGGAAAATCGGTTGATAATACCCGGTTACCAGCATGTTACCCGGTGGAGAGACATTCGGTATTCCAGCGGCCTGGTAGATGTCGAAAAAGGTGTTGATCTCCAGGGTCAACAGTTTTGACGAAGGGCGGCTTTTTATAAGATGATCAAAGAAAACAAGGGAACGGATCAGATCATCTGCCGAGCAGGAAAGGGGGCCCAGGGGGAATTCAGTTGTTTCCGGCCGTTGCCGGAGATAATTGAGGCTTTCCTGGATGGCCTTGTGGAGAAGGTGATAATCAAGATCGTCGGTAAATTGGAGATCAAATTGCAAGGGCGTCGGCCTGGACGCTGCCGGAGGAGCAACCGCAACAGCCGGGAATGGAAAGATGAGAATGAGCAGGAAAAAGAGACAGATCCTTATTGTCGTCATCAAATTGTCGATATGCTACCTGTTTCCACTTTTTCCCTTGATGGCCTCGGCCAGTTCGGCAACGGCCATGGCATAGCGATTTGAGTGGTTCCATTCGGTGATGGCCTGAAAATTCGGATAACCGGCAACGTATCGAAAGGCGTATTTGGAGCCTGGCGGAAGCTCAAGCGCAATGATGGAGAGAGGCTTGTTATGAGGAGAGGGCGGAATATTAACCTGTTGCGCTGTTCGTACAAGCGCCCAGGGAACCCGACCCTTTCGTCCTTTGAGTTTGGCGGCAATTAACTGCTGATTGTTAAGGGTGTGGCCCAGTTCGGCATACACAGGGGCATCAAGGGCCCAGTGAAACTGCTTGAGGTAGTTGGCTATGGAGGCCAGAATATCGGGAACTGAATGCCAGACATCACGTTTATCGTCACCGTCAAAGCTGACGGCATAGGCACGAAAGGAGGTAGGAATGAACTGGGTCTGGCCAAAGGCCCCGGCATAGGAGCCAAGAACGGATTTTGGATCAACCTTGTTTTCTTTGCAGAGCACCAGAAAGGCGATGAGCTGTTTTCGGAAAAATTGCGCTCGTCTCGGATAGGCGTCAAACAGGGTGTTCAGCGTTTGGAGGACATTATACCTGCCCTGGTGGGAGCCATACCTGGTTTCAATACCCCAAATGGCGATGACGACTTCCCGATCAACGCCGAGTTCTTTTTCTATTCGGTCAAGGAGCTTTTTATATTGGCTAAGTTTTTTTTTGCCGGTGGCTATTTTCTCTTTGGTGAGAAAGAGTGGTGCATATTTGTAATAGGGTCTGGCCTCCCATTGTTTGTCCATCAGTTCAAGAACACGACGCGATATTCGCTGGTCCTTGAAGATGGAGTGGAGCTCCTGGTCGGAAAAGTGATATTTGCTTTTCAGCTCGTGAAAGAGGTGTTGGTATTTTTTCTGCGTCAGATCAATTGATTGTCCATCTTTCACCAGGTCGGCAGCCTTGACTTTTTTCCCTGCGTCCGCATTGCCGCTGATGAACAGCAGCGATACGGCAAGGACTCCCAGGATGATCGCCGTAGAGGTACGTTTGATGGAGAGATGAGACAAATAAAAGGTGTGCAGGTGCATGAAGTATTTCTCACGTGGAAAATTGATTGGAAAACGCAGTTATAAATTCTTTTTTCATTTTGGCAGGCAGTTGATTGATTCCGGCGGCTGCGGCACGCCCCCCTCCGGTCGGGAATCTGCGACAAAGCCCATCAGCGCCCTGTCGTCTCTCAAGTGGAGCACGCACACTGATGCGCAGGGACCCATCTGCATTGGCAATGATCAGCGCGTGTGCCAGTTCAGGTTTTTGCCTGGCCAGGGTATTGGAAAAGACACCGGCTACCCTGCGGGCCCAGGGTGCATTCGGCAGTTCAAAGATTCTGCCGCTGGTATTTTTTAGTATCGGTATTGCCGCATCGGCCCTGGCCATATCATCCCGATACCCCCGGCGAAGAGTGTGGAGCATGGGTGACGATGCATGGAAATCCAGGGGATCGGTGAACGTATGCACATGGACAAAGAGTTTTTCCGGCGGATACAATAAATCATCCACCGTGGCGCCGTATCCATTATAGTTGAGCAGAATACCCGTTTCTCTAAGTTGATCCGTTTCCTGTTGAGACAGGCCCATTTCCTGGGCGGCTCGGAGTGCGGTTTCGTCAAGATTATCGCCAAAGGCGCCGACAATGGCCCATTTTCGGTGGGCGCCACCGAGGAGCTTATCGACAATCATCGATGTGCAGGTTAGGGGTGCGGGATCAATATGCGCCTGCAGAGCGCTGTTTTCGGGTATATCGCCGCTGAAGTGATGATCAATGTAGACAATGGAATTTCCATGGGCAAGCAGGGTAAGCAATGGTTCGCGGTTCCTGTCCATGGAGACATCAAGCACGGTAATGTGCGAATTTTTGACATGGTGTATTTTTTCTAACAGGCGGATATCACGTTTCACCCCGGTGACAAGGTGTGCATCGGGAAGCGGATCTTTGAGGCGAAGCTGATGGAGGGCGCATATTCCATCAGCATCACCGTTGAAAACGTCATATGCGATCATGAAAAGATGGTCCAGGTTCCGGCGCAGTTAACCCGCAAGAGAGTTATACGGGGATTAGAAAAATTTTTTTGACCTCAATCGGCGAAAATCCGGCAACTACCCGATCCCTGCTGTGGTTCAACCATAAATTCTCAAATTTTAGGGGCTGTAAGGAAATAAGTGTAACAATTTTGTGCTGAAGTTTTGTTCATTTTCAAGGCGCGTAATGAGTTACATAGTCTCTTCTCTTCAGCTCTTTACGCAACGTAGAAAATGGGCAAAAGGGCAAGCAGGATGTTACACTTATTTTTGCACAGGCCCTTAGATACCCGGCAGGTCTATCCCAAAGGGATTGCCGATGTTCGCCAGTCGAAACATGACCATGTATTTCTGGTTACCCGGGGTGTAATTGGTTGCAAATTCAACCGACCAGCAAGAGGGTTGATAGATAAGGCTGAAGTTTTCCTGAACGGTCTGGCTGTCTTCCAACGAACGCTCTATGTCGTAGGACGCGATCAACGAGTAGAGCAGAGAAATTCTTGCTCCGCCCTTGATGGATTCCGTATCATTTTCATCCTCGTTGTTGCTGGAAAAATAATCAAAATAAAAGGTATCGCCTCTGCCGTTTTTATAGCTGGTCTCCAGGGCATTTCGCAGCACCCCGGCCCCATAGACATCAATATCGGAGCGATAGACAAGACGGAAATCCTTGATCGGAAAGAGAGCCGCTTTGATCTCCACGGGGGTCAGAGGGGTATCGCTTTTTTCACTGCGGAAATCATATCCCTGGCGAATTTTCAGGTAGCCGTACTGCCTATCATATTCCGAGCCGTTGTGCAGACCGAAGATGGAAAAGAAATTATCCAGATTATAGTAAATGATGTTTTGATTGGCGACCCTGTCGATATCATCAAATTGCGGCAGGTTGTCCTGATCATCATCGGATACATACCGATACGATATTGAGGGCCTGAAGGTATGGCTCCAGCGATATATCTCGCCGACATTGATGTTAAAATCACGGGCAATATCCGTTCCAACCTTACCGCCGAATTCAACCAGAAATCGATTTTCCGTGTCGGAATCCTTCCATGCCTCATCACCGTTATCATCTATGAGATAGCTGGTGTTGCGGATACCGGCATCAACAGTGGTTTCAAGATACGGAGACAGAGGAACACCGGCGATCAGTTTCAAAGGAAGATCGATTCGTTGCGCTCGAACGCCTTTGTCCCTCCAGAAATTGGTATAGTTGGTGTCCCAGGAAAAGTCGACCCCGGTATCATAGATCGGCAACAGGCCGGAATAGTTGATTGCCGGCAGGTTCCAGAGCGGGTCCGGACTGGTCTTTGGCTCCCTCAGGTCATTGATGCCGAGCAGGTTGATCTGCAGGGAGGAACCGTTATCCCAGGACCGCAAAACCTTCAGAGTATTTTCTCTCGTCAATGAGGTCTTGTTCTGGAAGCCCCGGCCGAAGGTATCAAAAAACCTGTTTTGACTGGTAATAAAACCGGTCAAACCGCTGTTGAATTCCGTCAGGTAGTCGAGATCGGATGCAACATCAAGATCCAGGCGCGTGGTCCACTGGCCAAAGTTCTGGTTGGCCTTGCCCCGTACCCAATATCGTTCCTGATTGGTATGGGTAAATCCGCCATCGGCATAATAATCGGCGTTCCCCGGATCATCGGGATCACTTAAGTCATCGTTGAGGAAATTGGCCATGAAGAATCCCATGGACGTTGGATCGGTCGTATAACGGGCCTCAATTCCCGTCATAAAGCCCCGCTCGCTTATGTACTCGGGATACAGAGTGATGTCGCTTGAGGGGGAAAGATTAATGAAAAAAGGAGCGGTAAAATCAAATCCATCCCGGTCGGACAGGCCGACGGAGGGAAAGAGAAAGCCGGTCTGGCGTGAGGTCTTTGCCGGAAGAAAAATGATAGGCATGTAAAGAACGGGAATATCTTTTATCCGGAAGGTCGCATTTTTTAGAAAGGCATAGCCGTTCTCAGTGATTTCGGCATCCGAGGCGGCAAAACTCCAGGGCGGCGTTTCCCCTTCTTTGACTTTACAGGTAATGATCCAGCCATCCTCGATATGGTAGGTCAGGTCACCTGTTTTTTCAATGACCCTGCCTTCAAGGTGCATGTCTTTGTACTGACGTATAATGGTAGCATTCCGGAAGGTGCCGGTTTCCCGGTTGAGATCAACCGTGCCCGATTCCGCCGACAGTTGGTCCGGCCCGATATCAATGAGCAGGTTACCCCGGGCTTTTATCTTGCCGAGATCGACATCATAGGCAATCCAGTCCGCCTTGATGGTTGTCAAAGTTTTTCGTTCGGTGACCGTTTCCTCTTTTTCTTCTTTTCCTGTCGTATCTTCTTCACCAAGAAGACTGGTCCAGTCGGTTGTCCGGTTATTTTTTTTCTTTCTGGTTACCGACTCGATTTTTTTTAGAATGACGTTACCCTCGGCGATAATACTGGGCGGGTCTTCATAACGGGTTATTTTATCGGCCGTAATGTTCCATTCTTTCGCCTGGATAGAGCTTGCAGGACTCTGTAGGGGAAAAAGGAGAAAGCCTGCGGACAAAAGGAGGGTAAAAAGGACAATCGGAGTGGATTGGATGTTCTGTTGCACCTCGACCTGCTCCTGCATAAAAGTAGTGTGAAAATTCCGAATAGACAATCTGCGTCTTTTTTGAGTGGTGATCGCCATCGGAAAACATAAGCCTGATTTGAGGAAATGTACGCGTACCAATAGGTTGTGTCAAGAAAAAAGGCGGAGAATAGGCTTGCATGCCCATGGAAATTAGTTTATCTAACGAATGTAGAAAAGTATAAAGTATGTATTGGGCAATTGATCCCTTCTCTCCTCATCGGCAGTACACTGATATTTCACCTCTTATGGATCATATTTTTGGCCCTGTCAATTCGAGACGGCTTGGCCGATCACTCGGCATTGACCTTTTTTCCGATAAAGTATGTAACTTAAACTGTATCTATTGCGAAGTCGGCGCAACTGATCGGTTGACCTGTGAACGGGCGGAATATGTACCGACGGAGAAAATCCTCGGCGAGATCGACCGGTATTTTGCAGAACCGGGCCGGGAGCGGGAAATCGATGTCGTTACGGTCACGGCCAGTGGGGAACCGACTCTGCACAGTGGATTTGGTCGTATCCTTACCCATCTCAAGAAGACGACAGGCAAGAAAATTGCCGTGTTGACCAACGGCACAACGCTTATGGATGCGCAGATCCGCCGGGAACTTGCCGTCGCCGACGTGGTCATCCCCTCTCTTGATGCCGCCCGCGAGAAAAGTTTCAGGAAAATCGATCGTCCGGCCACCTGCCTTGATTTAAAGAAGATAATTGAAGGTCTGACCGTTTTTTCTCATGAGTACACCGGGGAGATATGGCTGGAGATATTATTTGCTTTGAATGTCAATGACGGTCAAGCCGATGTTCAGGCCTTGCTGGAGGTGATAGCCGGAATGCGTCTTGATCGTATTCAACTCAATACCGTGGCCCGGCCTCCGCTTGAGTCTTTCGCCCGTCCGGTCGGTAACGATCGGATGCGGGAAATCGCGGCAACGATGAGAAAAAACAATCCCGGTATCCCCGTTGATCTGCTTGCCCGGAGCGGCGGTACCGGCGCTGAGGATGCTGAAGTGGTATTCGGCCATGGAAGAAGCCGGCAGGATATCATGGATGATATTTTACAAATGTTAAAGCGGCGGCCCTGTACGGCTGCCGATATAGATGCGATCTTCCCCTGTGGAGGACCGGAAAAAGTTGAGCAGTATCTAACGCCGTTGGTTCGTTCAGGACAGGTGCGTACCCGTGTCCATGGTGACAGGGTCTACTATTTACTGTAGGCCTATCCAGACGGGTCGAACAATATGATATGAAATAATGGGCCCAAAGCCCTTTTCATACAGGTGATGGTCTCCATTGGTCCTGAAAAAAATGACGGTTGCCGCCATGGGTTGAACGACCCCATGGTGGAACATGCTGCCTGAAGCAGATGATGCAGGATAATTAATGACGGAAAAAAAGAGTACGAAATCGCCTGAAGAGGGCAAGAAACAGAAGGTGCAGAAGGCGACCACCGGAGCCTGGTGGAAAGGTGTCTCCAGTTTGCTGGCCAAAAAAAACAAAGATGAGGACGCGGTTGTCCAGTCCAAAGACCAGGTCGATCCTGACGGTGTAGAGATAAAAACAGAATGGAAAGCATCTGAACACGACGACCCTGGCGAAGTCGCTTCCACCGATAAAAATAAACAGAGGAAAAAATCTTCCACCTCACGGGAACCGGCCAAAAAAACAACTGTCGGAGGACGGACGAGCGGGCGGAAGAAAAAACAGCCGGCCAAAGCCACGAAGACCGATGCTCGGGGAAAAGAAAAATCGCGGCAGGCCACCAGGAAGGAACCGGAGAAGAAAAAGGGGGTCGTTAAACTGCTGATCAATGCGGAAGAGCCTGAAGAATGTCGTATTGCCCAGGTGGAAAACGGCCGTCTTGATTCCTATCATGTGACGACCGTGGTTCGGGAGCGAACAAAAAATAATATCTATAAGGGACGCATCGTTGCCGTTGAATCCAATTTACAGGCGGCATTTGTCGATATCGGGACGGGACGTAACGGTTTCCTGCCGTTTAATGAAATTCATCCGGAATATTTCCGTGAAGATGTCAGTGAACGAAGCCGGAAGTATATCAGTCAGCATCAATGGAAAAAGTTGAAAATCGAGGATGTGGTGAAGAAGGGACAGGAGGTGCTGGTGCAGGTCGTCAAGGAGGTGACCGGCAATAAAGGTGCCAACATGACAACCTATCTTTCTCTGCCCGGCCGTTGTCTGGTGTTGATGCCCGGCAGTGACAGCGCCGGTATATCAAGGAAAATCGTTGGTGAAGAGCGGCGCTCGGCCCTGCGTGAAATTATGAGCGGTTTCTCCATCCCCGAGGGAATCGGCTACATTATTCGCACCGCCAGTGCGGATATCACCAAGACCGCCCTGCAGAAAGACCTCCGCTTTCAGCTCAGGTTGTGGAAGGAGATCAAAAAACGTGGTCAGACCATGAAAGCTCCGGCCCTTATCTATGAGGAACAGGAGACCGTGGTTCGATTTCTACGGGATCATTTCACCCCGGATATCTGTGAAATTCTGGTTGATACTGAAGAATCGCTTGAACAGGTGAAACAGTTTGTTGAACTGCTGCCCGCCAAACAACGCAAGGTGCGGGTGAAGCTGCATCGGGGCGCAAAACCTATTTTCAACCAGAATAATGTGGAAGAACAGATCGAGTCGATCTACAAACCTCAGGTGCCGTTGCCTTCCGGCGGATCGATTGTTATTGATCCGACCGAGGCCCTGGTTGCCATAGATGTCAATTCGGGAAGGACTTCGAAAAACGGTGACTTTGAAGAAACCATTTTCCTCGCCAATATGGAGGCCGCCGTTGAACTGGCCCGGCAGCTGCGGCTTCGCGACCTCGGTGGTCTGATCGTGGTTGACTTTATCGATATGCGCAATAAAAAACATATTCGTGAAGTCGAAAAGCAGGTCAAGGCCAGCATGAAAAGGGACAAGGCCAAGGTTGATATCAGCCGCATTTCCCGTTTCGGCCTGATGCAGATTTCCCGGCAGAAGATGGGCGCTCCCATTGAAAAGGGAAGTTATCTCACCTGTGAACACTGCCAGGGACGTGGGGTCGTCAAGTCCGTGGAGACCCAGGCGCTTTATTTTCTTCGTCGGATCCAGACCGGAATTTTACGAAAAAAAGTCCACCGGGTTGAATGCAGGCTGCCGCTCGAGGTGGCCAATTATCTCCTCAATAAAAAGAGAAAAGAACTGACCGATCTTGAGGCCCGGCATCAGGCAACCATTGATGTC
>DRLX01000466.1 GCA_011322715.1 Desulfobulbaceae bacterium | reverse complement strand
CTGACCTGAAGAATAAATCCACGGTCCTCTCCGGGATGATACATTCCCAAGGCCACCGGACCACCGGCAAGGGAAAGCTCATCCATCCTCTGCAACATGGCATCAACAAGCGATTCCCGACTGGAACCGGAAATCTCCTGAACAATAAAAGAAGGCTCAACCAGGGCTGCGGCCTTGTCAGCGGAAACTTTACCGGGCAGGTTCAGCAGTCTGTGAGTAGGGAGAACGGAAAGACCGGGGTCCTCACAGGAGCAGAGATACATCATTATAAAGTTATAGGGGCTGTCGGCATCAAGTTCGGGTTTCCCGGCACGCGCCCGTTCACGACAGGCCAGGGCAGTGGTGTAGCGATGATGGCCATCGGCAATGTAGAGCGCTTTATCGGCAAACAGCCTGCCGACTTTTGCCAGGGTCTCCGGATCGGAGACACGCCACAGGGTATGCACATTACCGTCAGGATCCTTTGCACTGGCTATCGATTCAGGCTCAGCGGCTTTTTCCAGCAGGCCGATGATTTCCTGTTTCGGATCGGAATAGAGAGAAAAGACCTTACTGAACTGGGCGCCGCATTCATCCATCAGTTCAAGCCGGTCCTGAATAACGCCGGCAAAGGTTTCCTCATGCGGCTTGACAATACCTTCGGAAAAATCGGCCAGACCAACCAGACCGACCAGTCCTTTTCTGGTCATTTTTTTGCCGGAAGGATGCAGGTAGTCTATGGAATAAAGATAAATGGCGGGTTTGTCATCACGAATGAGTATGCCCTCATCCTGCCAACCGTCAAATCGGGCATGGGCGGCAACATACCGGTCGCTGCCCTCCTTTGCCTTCTGCCCGGTATTACGAAGATCAAGCTGGATCATGCTATGAGGATTTTTTTTCAGAAATGCATCTCCCGCCTTCTCGTCGATAACATCGTAGGGCGGTGTAAGTACTTCATCAAGATTTGTTATTTTTTCGGGATTATAGCGAACTCCCCGAAACGGAGCGATAACAGCCATATATTTATCTCCATGACACTGGCAATGCAGGTATAATCCTGCTACAATGTCCTCTAATTAAAGGATGAAAGCATAATCTCTTTTGCTTACCATTTTCATTGGACAGGATGCAAGAGAGATTTCGTCCATCCGTTTTCTCTATATCGTCACCTCTCTCGTAGAAAAAAAGCGTTTTACTCTACGTTCAAGGAGTTTTTATGGATATTTTTATTAAAACACATTTTTCCGGCGGTCACCATTTACGTGATTATCCCGGTAACTGCGAACATCCACACGGCCATAACTGGAAAGTCCAGGTCACCGTCCGCGCCACAAAACTTGACCACCTCGGCATGGGAATTGATTTCAAAACCCTGAAGAAAGAAGTCAATGCCGTTATTGACGAGCTGGACCACCGTGATCTCAACAAACACCCTGCTTTTGCGGAAATCAACCCCTCTTCCGAACATATTGCCATGTTTATCTTCGACCACTTAAAGGAACCGCTGCAGACGGACAGATATTTTCTGTATGCGGTCCAGGTCCGAGAGACCGATACCAGCGGAGTTATCTATTACGGCGACTGATTCATTGCGCGTTTGCGAACTTTTTTACTCCATCCAGGGCGAATCAACCTGGGCGGGCATGCCCTGTGCCTTTGTCCGGCTTTCCGGCTGTAATCTTCGTTGCAGCTATTGTGATGCCGCTTATACCTGGTCGGAACCCGGCAGGGAACGCTCCATTTCGGAAATCCTGCAATGGCTGGAAAAGTATCCAGGCGTACTGACGGAAATCACCGGTGGAGAGCCGCTTCTACAGACGGATATCCATCTGCTCATAAAACGGCTCATTGACAACGGCCACCGGGTTTTGATAGAAACCAACGGGACGCTATCCATTGCCGATGTCCATCCGCAGGCCATCATTATCATGGACATCAAATGTCCCGGCTCGGGCATGAGCGATAAATTTTATCGGCAAAACATTAAACTACTCCGGCAACGGCGGAAAATCGGCTGCCGGGATGAAATAAAATTCGTCCTCTGCTCAGAAGATGATTTTCACTGGGCTGTTGACATGGTGCAAAGATACAAAATGCATCTACTTACCGATGTTCTGTTCTCGCCGGTGACGAATCTCTTTCCACCCAAAAAGGCGGCAGCAATGATCCTTGCCGAAAAGTTGCCGATTCGCCTGCAGTTACAACTGCACACATTACTCTGGCCGGGACAAAAACGCGGAGTTTAGCGTAACAACAACAAATGCACGACACATTGACGAAACCGGTGAAGAAAAAGGAGAAAAATATGCCTGAAGTAGCGCAGTCACATATTGGGATTGTCGGCCTTGGTTATGTCGGCCTGCCCCTTGCCGTTGAATTCAGTAAAAAATTTTCCACTACCGGCTTTGACCTGAAAGAACAACGGATTGCCGAACTTAAAGAGGGGATTGATGTTACCCGTGAGGTGAACAAACAGGAGCTGCAGCAGGCGGGAAATCTCCGTTTTACCAGCGATATTGATGATCTTGCCGACTGCAATGTCTTTATCATTGCCGTTCCCACACCCATTGACGCCAACAAACGGCCCGACCTCCGCCCCCTTGAAGGCGCCTCACACACCGTCGGTCAGGCTCTGAAAAAGGGTGATGTGGTCATTTATGAATCCACAGTCTATCCCGGCGCCACCGAAGAGGTCTGCGTCCCCATTCTGGAAGAGGTGTCCGGGCTTACGTTCAACCAGGACTTCTTTGCCGGCTACAGCCCGGAACGAATCAACCCCGGCGACCACGAACATAGGCTGCCGACCATTGTCAAGGTCACTTCGGGCTCAACGCCTGAAATCGCAGATTTTGTCAATAATCTCTATGGGACCATTATCACGGCCGGCACCTTTAAGGCGAGCTGTATCAAGGTTGCCGAGGCCGACCAGAAGGAAGCGGAACGATTATACGGGGTAACCATGATCGAAAACCTGCCGGTCAACCATTATGACGGCGTGGTTTATGACGTCAAACACTCCCTCCCCAAGGATGTTGCCGACGGTTGTCTGTAATCAGTTATTTTTCCCGGAACCTGTAAGCCGGTCGGCAAGATCTTTGACCGATGTCACCGGCAGTCG
>DRLX01000465.1 GCA_011322715.1 Desulfobulbaceae bacterium | reverse complement strand
TTTTGGAAAATCAATAATTACAGGTCGAGCAGAGATAAAATAGAAATCAAGGTTCACGAAGTGACCCGAAGGGCTTGACCTTGATTTCTATTTTATCTCTGCTATTTCCCTTAATCTACCCACAGATTCGTCGGAAGAGCCAAAATTATGAGATCCGTCAAACGATTTATCTATAAACAGATAGACAAACTATTTCTTGGCGGCTGCAGCAGTTATAACAGCCTGCAGGTCAGAAAGAGTTGTCGTTCAAAACTTCAGGCTCGGGAATCTTTTAAGAAAAACAATATTCCACACTCCCAAGGCGTTATTTTTTTTAACCCATGGACCGCGTACAGATTCGCCCAAGAGCATGGATTTCCGCTGGTCATTAAACCAAATGTCGGCGGCTTCTCAAGGGGGAGTCATTTTCCGATAACAACCTATGGACAACTTTGGAAAGCGGCATTTGGAGTCAAATTGTGGTGGCCGTTTTCAGTGGTGGAAAAATATGTCGAAGGCGCAAACTATCGGGTAACAGCTGCCAACGGTAAGATCATGTCTGTTATTCAACGCTACCCCCCTTTTGTCGATGGTGACGGCCACTCTTCCATCAGCCGTCTGATAGATAAGGAAAACGCAATTCGCCGGAAGATGAATCTCTTTCCGGTTATTCACCCAATCCCGAAAGACGGCAGGATAACCGCTTTTCTGAGGAAAAAAAATCTGACTTTGGCCTCTGTGCCCAAAGCTAAGGAACGAGTTACCCTTTTTAACCGCATCGCCCTCGCTCCAGGCGGTGTAATCAGAACCATTGACAAAGATACTATCCCTATTGAGAACAAGGAGTTATTTCTAAAAGTCCTCAACTCCTTTCAGGCCCGAATTCTGGGGATTGACGCAATTTTTGAGAAAGGAATAGAAAAAAGCTATCGATCACAGAAATGTATTTTCCTGGAGGTTAACTCCCGACCGTATTTGAAGATGCATGACTTCCCCCGCTATGGGAAACGAGAAGATTTATCTGATTTCTACAAAGAGCTTGATAAAAACAAAGCAAGTGATTCGGATATTTTCTAGCCCCCGGAGTCTGCCGCATATTTTCTACGCTTTCACAGGATTCCATTCGCTGCTTATAGGATTATTCCTGTTTTATGTTCCTGTTTATCTATGGGAAAGAGGGGCTGACCTTGCCGGGATCTCGGCCTTTATAGCCATGGTAGGATTCAGCTTTTGCGGCAGCCTGTGGTTATGGGACAGGCTGCGCCGAAGGCTGGCGTTCAAGGATATCATAGCCGCATCATTTTTCATTGAAATAGCGGCTCTCAGCACAATTTTTCTCAGGGAATCGATCTTTTTCCTGCCCTGTTTAGCCGTAATACTTGGGGCGTATAATTGTTTCTTCTGGATCATCCAGCGTGTTCTCTTTGTCTCGACAATTTCAGCTGATAATTCGGGAAAGAAATTCGGCAATTTTCAGATTTATGTGGCGATAATATTTAAAATTGCCATCTTTACCGGTGGTTTTATTCTGGAAAAGTATGGCTTTATCAGCCTGTATTTTTTGTCTGTTTTCTTTTCTGTATGGGGAGTACTTTACTTTTATATCCAGCCAATGCAACACTCTGTTGCCGAAGAGATGAGCCAAACAGGGCCTCTGTCACTTGCATTTTTATGGAATTTTAGAGATCGGCAGCGTTCAAAAATTATCTTCGCGCTTGACGGATTTTTCCTGTACCTGGAAAGTTATTTCTGGATTATCTCCCTCTTTTTTCTCACCCCAAAAAGCTTTCTGCGGCTGGGGTTATTGGTAATTATCCTAGCCATTGTCCTCAGTATTATCTTCTTTATTATTAAAAACAGAATTGACCGGGCTGATAAGCAAAAGGTCTATTTGCTGGCAGTAGCGCTCTACATGGCCGGATGGTATATGCGTGGCCTGGTTCGGAAAAATATGGATGATTACATCCTATATTCCCTAATTATCTGTATAACCTTTTTCACTTCTTTTTTCCGTCTGGCATTTAATAAACGCTTTTTTGATCACGCCAAACATCGGAACAGTTTCAAGTACATCCTGCTAAAAAGTTATTATTCACAGTTTTATTTAGGAATCATTTTCGCGGGCCTCGCGCTGTGTTACCTATTTCCCCCAAATTTTTTAAAAGTAACACAAATTTTGAGCTACACCTATTTTGCCTCAAGTGGACTGGCCCTACTCTACCTGCTTTATCCGGCAAGCAAAGCTAAGTAACGGAAGACCTATTCCCCGAACTACTTATCTCGGCACGATGAACGAAATCCTCCCCTGGCCCGCTTGACCGGAGGAGGATTTCTTTATCCCTTAATTCACGTTATATACCTGAATCAGAACGCCAGTTGATAGACAACCTGGATCTTATGTTCATCACCCAAATTGTTACCCAATGATGACACGTTGCCCTTCTGACCGGCATTAACATCAAAATTTGTGCTCTCGTAATCAACCAACACCTGGTTGCCCTTGGCAACATCATAGGACAGGCCGCCGATATAGAGATCATAGGCGGTATTATCGGCAATAACATTGTCGAAATCCTCATCAAAATGATCATAACGGCCAAAGGCCGACAGTTTCTCACTTACAAACGGCAACCGAACCCGGCCGAAAAATGAATATCCCGCGGTATCGAGAGTTTGATTGTTGACCGTCCACGAACCGCTGGCATTACCGGTGGTTTGGAAATACTGCGCCGTAAATATATAGAGAGGATTCTCGTAACTCGCCATCCCCAGGTTGATGGAAAAATCAGGGTTGGACAAAGGAGAGTTGTCCTTGTTGCCATCGCCCTTCATGCCGAGATAGCTGAACTGCAGACCGGGCAGCGTCTCGGGAAGGGGCCTTATTGTCAGCCGGCCCTCTATCGCCTTGTTGCCGTTCACCTCATCGCTGTGATAGCCGCCACCGTTATATACGCCCACATGCCAGCTGCCATAGAGGCCATCGTAATGGCTGTTGCCGGTCAGGCTCTTGGCATTTGCCAGCTTGCCGCCGATATTGCCCCGCAGGCTGATACCGACATCCGCGGAATTGAAGATATGAGCCCGCTCAACGGCCATGGGGCCTTGCGCCCGATAAGGATTGATATGCTCTTCAAAATCAAGCCAGGGATTATGCCCCTGCCCGACTTCCATTTTCATGGAGGTTAACATTCCCAGGTCATTGGGTTGAAACTCGGCATAGAGATACTTCAGCCGCACCTTATAATCCCCGGTGGAGTCACGATGAATGTCCGTGGTAATCCGGCCGCCTAACCAGGGGGTAACTTTCTTTTTAATGGTCAGATAGCCGCGGGTCACGGCGAACTCATTGTAACTGCTTGAGGTCCCGCCCGGTTCGGCCTTTTCTCCGGCTGAATAATCAATAAAGCTCTGCAACTCTATCTTAACTCCATTGAGAGCGGTGTTTTTTTTCTGCCCCTGTGCCTCAATCCGTGAGACCTCGGACGGAGTCAGTACACC
>DRLX01000464.1 GCA_011322715.1 Desulfobulbaceae bacterium | reverse complement strand
GGCCGCCGGTCCTTCAGGTCATCGGTATTGGTGCCGTCCAGAAGAACCTGAAGATCATAGCGATGCATCACCGCTAAAAATTCTTTATACATCCTGAGCTTACAGAAATAACAGCGGCGCTCGCTATTTTCTACAAATTCTTTCCACAAAAGCGGTTGCAACTCTATCGTCAAAAATTCAACACCGTGCAGGCCATGCCTTGCCAGCCAGTTTTCAGCCTGTTTCCGTTCAGGCAGGCTCTCCAGACAACTTTTTGCATGAAGAACCAGCACATTGCCGGCCCCTAAAACATCTAAAGCGGATTTCAATACAAACGAGCTGTCAACTCCGCCGGAAAATGCCACGGCCACACCGGCATACTCATGCAGCAGCCCATGGAGTTTTGCGGTCTTTTGCTTAAGCGACAGCAAAGAATCCTCTCCAACTCGCGCAATAGTTATTCATCAAATGAAAAATCCACTGTTGGAAACGAAGCCACCGGTTCGGAAAGGAGGAACTTTCCTTCTAAAATCCTCTTTTTCAATATTTCCGCAATTTCAACGGCTTTGACATAGGACGAAAGCGGAGCAGTGGGCACCTTCTTGCCTGCCACTTCAATGGTGCCGCTCTTGAGTTGGGCATAACTGACTTCACCATAGGTGCGGGCGATGCCATTTGTATAATCATGACCGTAATCCACAACCTGAGTAAAAATCTCAGCATCGGACACACCGGTAAACCGGGCCATTTCCTCATTAAGAATCGGAATCGGCACCCCCAGTCCCACGGCCAGTGAACAGCCGTAGCCCTGGATACTTACCCCACGCAGCCAATCGGCGGACATCTGTTTGAGATCACCCTGTACCATCATGGTGCCTGCCGGTCGCATAGGTACGCCGTTTTTCCCTCGCGGCGCCCCTGGATTATGCTGACTGCCGTGCCAGGTAACATAACCGATGCCGCCACCAAGAAATATACGGGTGCCAAGCCCTATGGTCCTGTACAGGGGATCATTGAGCAAAGGACTCAGCTGACCGGCACTGCAATAATTGGCATTACGGCATTTAGGTTTCAAGCTCCCCATATAAGTATAGACGGTTTTATCCGACAGATTGACCGCGCAGTTATAATTCTGGTACCCGTTGCGCGGGTTACACAACAGGGCATGGGGAAAATCAGCCAGGGTCATCTCCTTTTTGCATTTGTGATTGGCATAACAATCGGTAGGATATGCCTTGGCCTCAAGAAAAACTTTTTTCCCGGCGACAAGGTCTTCGATAATATGGCCGCCGCCATATCTGAATTCCCCTGGATAGACCTTGTTCAACGGATCATCCTCGGCCGGTTCCGTGGCGCCGAGATAAAAATCTATGGCCGCAAGACCTGCATAGGCCTGTACTTTATTGACCCAGACCTTCTGGGCCTTTATAGTCGGAGTGGTCTGGCCGAAATTAAAAAAAGCACCGGATGAGCACATGGTTGAAAAAGTACCGGTCGTCACCACATCTACCTTGCGTGCCGCTTCAACCGGGCCGTTTTTCTCAACAATATCTATCATCTCTTCCGCCGTTACCACCACCGCCTCACCGGCCTTAATACGGGCATTTATTTCGGCATAGGTTTTATTGACCACAAATTCACTCATAACATGCTCTTTTGTTTATTTTCCTGTCTTCTCATAAAAACAGGTCATCCATGGACCATGGAAGGCATGGTCTCGTCCACCATTTATGAGCTCATTCATACTGTTACGATGCTCCTGATGAACGGCCTCTAAAATTCGGCGCATTAGAGACACTTCACTTGCCCCACAGCCCGGAGAACGGAAGATATATATTATTAAAAACAGGATTGAGCGCAACTCTTTTTCATTTGATCGGCTGAAAATATGTTTTTTTCTTTGCAACTACCGAAAGATGATTTAGCATGTATTGTTCCGTTGCCCTGGTGACATTGTGAACAGTGCAATGGATTCAACGATTTGCCGGACCTTTTTCCACATACCTAATTAGAGAGAAAAGATACCTCCCCCATGAGTAACGATAAACCAACCATTCCCCAGATACGGAAACGTATTGACGAAATAGATGACACCATGCTCGGCCTGCTCAAGGAACGTCTTGCCTGTGCCAAAACAATCGGCAGGTTAAAAACCGGAGCAAACAGGGCGAAATGGGATCCGAAACGGGAACTGGAAATCTATGAACGGTTGCTCAACGACAACAAGGGTGACTTTCCCGAACGTGCTTTGCGCTCTATTTTTCACGAAATCATCACCACCTGCCGCCTTTCTCAAAAGAAAACCGCTGTCGCTTACCTTGGCCCGGAAGCAACCTATACCCACCTGGCCGGTGTCAAGTATTTCGGTCAGTCAGCCGAATATATGGCCATGGAATCCATTGATGATGTCTTTCATGAGGTTGATAAAGAGCGAGTGGAATACGGCATGGTCCCTGTTGAAAATTCCATCGAAGGAGCTGTTTTTTCCACCCTGGATTCCTTCATGAAATATAACGTCAAAATCTGCGGCGAACTGCAGCTTGCCATCTCGCATAATTTAGTCTGCCAATCAGGAAATATTGCAGATATTCAGACAGTTGCCTCCCATGCCCAGCCTCTTGCCCAATGCCGGGAATGGCTGCGAAAACATATGCCCGATACCCCCACCCTGCCGGTATTCTCCACGGGAGCTGCCGCCAAGATGGCCGCCAACAATCCAAATATTGGCGCCATTGCCAGCTCCCTTGCCATTAAGACCTATAATTTACAGGTGGTTGTCAAGGGCATTGAGGATTACCAGGGCAATACCACCAGATTCCTGGTCATCGGCAAACAGTCGCCTTGCAAAAGCGGCAATGACAAGACTTCCCTGCTCCTCAGTCTGCTGGTGAACAAGCCGGGAGCGTTGAAAGAAGTCCTCTCCGTTCTCTCGGACCGGAATATTGATCTGACCAAAATCGAATCACGACCCATAAAGGGCAAGCAGTGGAAATATCTTTTCTTTCTGGATATCGCCGGTCACATAGAGGACCCGATCATCCAGGAATGCTGTGATATTCTGCAGAAGACCTGCCCATTTTATGAATGGATCGGCTCTTACCCAAGAGCGGACAGCCCCCAACTCGGCCTGGTCTAAGTGCATCTGTTTTACCCAGAAAAAAAACCTTTAACATCTTGTGATTACGGGATATCTTCATTACCGACTATGGCTGTGGCCTGAATACTTGGTCCAGCCGTGCCGGTGTATCGGCATTTTCCAGGTAGGCTATCATGTCCCTGTTACTTAGCGGCCAGGGCCTGAGCAAGGCATTTGGTCATCAGACGCTGTTTTCAGGCATTGATATTGTTCTCCACAAGGGCGACCATGTCGGTCTGATCGGCCCAAACGGATCTGGGAAATCTACCCTGTTACGAATTCTCTCCGGTTTGGCGGAGGCGGACAGCGGCCGGATTTTCCTACCCAAAAACACACGGGTGGGTTTTCTTGCCCAGGAAGACACATTTAACGAAAATGAGTCAATTGTCGATAATCTCCTCACCGGACTCGCTC
>DRLX01000463.1 GCA_011322715.1 Desulfobulbaceae bacterium | reverse complement strand
GAAGCGGACATTACCACTGAGAGCGGCAGCACTGAAACTAAATCATTTGGTGCTATCGTACAGGCGTCTGGTTTTAAACCTTAATAGGCTGGTGTTTTGATTATTTTTTTATAACAGTCCATTTTTCTCAGTTAGACGATATGCAGATATCATGCCATAATGAAGAACGAAACCGGTTTGATGCAGAACCGGTTTGTTTTTTAGGTTACTTCTTTTAATTTGTTGATATATCTTTTGTTATTTTTCGATTCCGTGGGTCGGTTTTATTGTTTTGATAAAAGTATGCCCCTTAAAAGCGACAATTACCGGCAGGGTTCGACAAAAATGTCGATCATTGCCTTTTGTCGACGAAGTGTCGGGGGAGTCAGGATTGAGACGTTGTCAGGAAGGGAAGAGTAACAGCCTTTGCACACAGGCCATGTAATTGTGTGTTTTCATTTAACCGGGAAGTGTAGGTCGACACAGATCCCCTTGATTTGTACAGGCGCAACCATACAGGTAAACCTCTGAATTCATGGCACCTGACGGCTTATGAGTAACAGCATGATTTTGGATGGAAAAATGGTGCGCCCGGCAGGATTCGAACCTGCGGCACCCGGCTTCGAAGGCCGGTGCTCTATCCAGCTGAGCTACGAGCGCAAAGAGGAGAATTGTGTATTTTTTTCTGAAAATCAGAGGACGGAGAACATGGCTGCCCATGCCGGAGTCGGAGATTTTCATTGTTTTTTATGGCCGGCCAATCTGCTCCAGCCATGGTGGTTTATCTGAAAATAGCCCACGGAGCTGTGTCATTTCGAACTATTTTCATCGTTTGTAATGGCGTGGGACGGTAAAATCTGTCCAGCCATGCTGGTTTATACAATGATTTCCAGCGCACCGCATCTATTTTTTGGGGTGGGATGATTGAATTTACCGGAGGCAAAAAAATCAGATATGCAGTTTTGATATTTTGTCGAACATATGCACCAGTCCGGCGCACAGGGTGTAGATGGATTTGATGTGCAGGTTGACTCCGCAGCAGGCATCAAAAAAGATGGTGAGCTGTGATTCCAGATCTTCCTCCGGCGCCTGATAACAGATGAGGATGGGAAAATGGGGTAGAGGGTACAGAGTCAAGGCGATATCAGCATCAAAGGCCCTGGTCTGCCTGCCCATGAAGAGATCGATGATATCCCCGAGCAGTTCGGGGTGGTCATCGGCAAGGCGCTGCAGGGGGCGTTCGCACCGGCTGGTAAACAGTCCCTGCCATTCTATTCCCCCGTTGAGTTCACGAAAGGTAATCCATTCACCGGTAATCGGCTGGTGGGTTGTATTGGTCACATAGGAGAGCATCGGCGCCTTGACCCAGGGGATGATATGACATTCGGAGTGCAGCTCGCCCTGCCTGTCAATAACAAAATCTTTACCCAGGGAGTTGATCACCAGGTGGCCGTTGTTGCAGGTCGCACCGATGACCGGTGCAATTTGGGGAAAATCTATTGTGCGGATTTTTTCTACCAGCCGATCAATAAACCGTGCCTGGTCCGGTTCCGTTCCGGCCCGTGGTTGCAGGCTACCGGTGAGTTGTTCCTGTTGTTGTTCTGAAAGATACGGACATTCCGTAAGCTTTTTGCCGCCGGCAACGATTGCGGCGGCAAAGGCCAGGCAGGAGGGCAGCAGGCACCTGCCGCAATTGGTCTGCGGCAGGTGTTTATAGAGTTCCAGCGGCGTCACGGTTTTTTACCATCCGGCGCGGGTCTTTCCGACCAGTTATGATTAATCACAGGCGCCGATGCGCTGTCCTTTCCAGGAGGTTGTCATCTTCATGGGGCCGGTAGGCATGCCGGGCATTCCCTGCATCGTCGGCATGTCCATGGTCATTTCCATGGAGCCGGAGACCGTGTTTCCCTGGGCGCTGAAATGTCCTTTTCCCTTGCTGGCCATACCCTTTTCGTTGCATTCCATTTCAAAATCAAGATTTGCTCCATGCATCTCTTTTTTTGTAATGGTGCAACTTCCCACATCGACCAGATTCGCCAGAGGATCGCGCTCGGCCTCTTCCTTACTGACGCACTCCGTATTGGTACTTACCTGCGGGGCGGGCAGCATGGGCATAGTCATGGTAGTGGTAAATGTCCATTTTCCCGGATTCATGGAATAGCCTCCGGCCAGGGCAGCAGCAGGAAGCAATAGACAACAGCAGGCCAATACGAGTATACTCTTTTTTTGCATGATACTCCTCATGGATATATTTTTAACGTTTTCCTAAGTTGAGCGATGTATGAAACCCTTCAGGATAGCAAAAGTATCTGATGACCGCCAATAAAACTTGAACTGATATGGAAAGATGTCGTGTCGCCGCCGGTAAATTTTTCGGGTTACCGCCTGAGCAATGGCCTTCGCATACCATTAGCCGGCAATCAATATCGCCGGATGGGTCCCAGCGGATTTTTGTTCGCCTGATCGGCCCGGACAACCGGAGGCTGTTGTTTATTCAGCCGCTGGAAGATGATGAGCCGGGTCTTCAGGAAGCCCGGTCCGCCTGCCAAATAGGAAAACATCTGCATGCTCGGGGCATCCCGGTTCCGGAAATATATGGTTTTGATCCGGACAGCGGCCGATTATGTGTTGAAGATCTTGGAGATGAAAGGCTGCATGATCTATTGGTACATGCACCGGAACACAAACAGCTGCATTGGTATAAAAAGGTGATTGAGGTTCTCGTCCGGATGCAGATTCGGGGAGCGGATGGATTTTCTTCGTCCTGGTGCTGGGACACGCCGCGTTATGATCGACGTCTCATGCAGGAGCGCGAGTCCGGCTATTTTCTGCAAGCCCTGTGCCGGGATTTTTTCGGGCTCTCTTTTGATCGGCAAAAGATTGAACAGGAATGTGGTCTGCTGGCAGACAGGGCTGCCCGGGCGCCGGCGGATTTTTTTCTGCACCGGGATTTTCAGAGCCGAAATATTATGATTACCAAAGGTACTGTCCGGATTATCGATTACCAGGGCGGCCGCCTCGGACCCCTGGCCTATGATCTGGCCTCGTTGCTCATCGACCCCTATATGGGACTGTCTGCATCCGTGCAGGCAAAGGTGAAAGAGCACTATTTTTCCACCTTGTTGCGGTTTGTACCCTATGATCGGGACCGGTTTAAGCGCGAATATCTTTTGCTCGCTCTCCAGCGAAATCTCCAGATTCTCGGCGCTTTTGCCTTTTTAAGCAAACAACGGGGCAAGGTCTTTTTTGCTCGTTTCATCGAACCTGCCCTGCATACCCTGGACGGCCTGCTTGCCAAACCGGACGCCGCCGATTATGGTGGCCTGCGCGAGCTTACCCGACTCTGTCTTTTACACTGTAGGTCTTATGAAAACTGCTGAATCTTCCACCCTGGTGGCCCTGATCGGGCGACCCAATGTGGGTAAATCAACCCTGTTTAATCGCATGACCAGGCGGCGGGATGCCATTGTTGATCCCACCCCCGGTGTAACCAGGGACCGTCATTATGCCCGGGTTCAATACGACGGCCATCCCTTTACCCTGGTTGATACCGGCGGCATTGATGACGAAGATGATACCATCAGCGGTCATATCCGTAACCAGGCCATGCTTGCCATTGATGAGGCCGATATCATCTTGTTTCTCATGGATGGTCGTCAAGGCTTGACGCCCATTGATCAGGAAATAGCCGATATCCTGCGTCGCACCGAAAAAAAAGTTTTTTTTCTGGTCAATAAAATTGACGGGCCTGATCTTGAGATAGAGCTTCTTTCACCTTTTTATGAACTGGGAGTCGCGCACCTCATGCCCCTGTCTGCTGATCATGGTTATGGTTTTGTAACCCTCATGGAGGCCTTGACCGCTGATCTTGAGCAACAGGAAGGTACCGGAGAGTTACCTGACGGGACCATGAAACTGGCGTTTCTGGGAAGGCCCAATGTGGGTAAGTCCTCGATGATCAATGCCATTATCGGTCAGCCTCGGATGGTGGTTTCCGATATCGCCGGAACAACCAGGGATTCGGTCGACACCCTGCTCAGTCGGGATGCATACAATTACCTGCTTATTGATACCGCCGGGATCCGGCGTAAGGGAAAGACAAAAGACAAACTGGAAAAATTTTCCATTCTCAAGGCGCTTAAGGCCCTGGGGAGAAGCGATATCGCTCTGGTGCTGATTGATGCGGAGGAGGGAATCACCGAGCAGGATACCAAGGTGATAGGCTATACTCAGGAGCAGGGTAGGGCGCTGATTATTCTGCTCAATAAATGGGATCTTCTGCAGGGGGACAAGAAACGACAGAACTGGTTGTTGGAAGAGGTGAGGCTGGCAACGAATTTCATTCCCTTTGCCCCGGTGCTCCGGGTTTCTGCAAAGACCGGCTATGGGATCAAACGCATATTTCCCGAAATCGGCAAGGTGTATCGCCAGTTTCACGCCCATTTCCCGACCAGTGCTCTCAACCGCTTACTTGAAGCCGCCATTGCTCATCATGAACCGCGTATGTATAAAGGCCGACGCATAAAACTATATTATACGGCCCAGATCGGCACGGCGCCGCCCTCCTTTGTCGTTATCTGTAACAGGCCAAAGGGGATTCATTTTTCTTATGAGCGATACCTGAAAAATCGTTTCAGGGAGGGGTTGGGACTGACGCAGGTGCCGGTCCGGTTGATGTTCAAGGAGCGAAGCGGAAGGAAAAAGAAATAAAGAAGTAAGGGAACCAGATGATGAATTTTCTCCGTCTCTCAGAATTTTACCCAAGCAGACGTTTGTTGTAGTCGGCAAGGCGTTTGGCCAGCAGGCGCCGTTCATTGCCGTTGAGTTCCCGTTCACGGGCAACGATATCCATGTAGTATCCGGTGAGCCCGGAATAGGAACTGGACGGGTGGATGGTTAGCCAGTGCTCGGCATCATCATCGTTAAAGGCCCGTTCCACAATCTCAACAATGACATCATCTTCATCCTCGCGGGCCCACTCAATGACCCGCTGAAAAAGATCGGCTTCCTTGAGTTTACGGTACTCGGCCCGCTTGATCATAAATTCCAATCCCTGCATACGCCGTCCTCCTTATTCCTGGTTTTTTCTTCTATTGGATATCTCCCCGATCCATTTCATATTGGCTGCAGTGAGAAAATATTCATGTATGCATGCCGATGCCGCTTGTGCCCGGAGGCAGTAAAAACGTTGAAGGTGGTCTGTTCGTCCCGCATTTGCCTGTATATAATAATTGGAAAGTTGCTTTTGGCGGGAGCGTACGTGGATTTATTTTTACATGTTAAATTAACCTAACATACCATAGAGTTGCTTCAGGGCCAATCAATATCCGTAGATTGTGGTGAGCACTATTTTTGCCATGCGGAAAATGCCTGCGGCCCGTTGAGAGAAGAATAGTTCCTGGACGGCAATGAAAAAAGAGACGATGCCCTATTTTTTTTTTGATTTGTCATTTTTCCTGATGCATACTCCATATAGGATCTTCACCGAAGGTGAAGAAGAGGAAGAGTATATTTATTATGTGTACGGGGCTGCCCGCTTAGAGGAATCATTATGACAGTTGCAAAAAAAGTTACCTTACTTTCGTTGGCATTACTTTTACTGCTGGGGATAACAGGGTTGCTGCAGTTTCGGGCGGTTAAATCCATTGCCCGTGAATGGAAACAGTATCAACAGACGGCATTACAACGGCAAGTGCAGCTTGCTGAGATCAAATCACAATTTGGTTATGGTGGTTTTATCCATAACTTTAAAAATCACGTGTTGCGGGGGACGAAAAAATATGCCGATCGTTTTCGAGGCAATAAAGAACGCATGGATCGGGCCTTTGCCGCCTATGGAAATTTGAACCTTACCGGTGAAGAACGATCAGCACTTGCGACCATAAAAAATGTTGCTGATCAATATGCGCGGGCCATTGATACCTCCGTGGCCATGCATAACCGGGGTGACGATCCAACGGTGATAGACAAGGCCGTTAAAATCAATGATTCGCCTGCATTTGCCGCTTTTAAAGTGCTTGAACGACACGTAAAGAAAATTGAACAGGCCACCGGTGACGACTTAAACCAGACGATCCGTTCAATTTTTATTCTGATAGCTGTTGCCGGTGCAGTTATGCTTGTTTTCTTTGTCCTGTTTTTTTCCGTGCTGGCCGGTGTTCTGAAAAGACTCAGTCGGTTGCAGAAGGCCACTGTGGAGATCGGCAAGGGGAATTTTTCAGCCCCTGTGAAAGTTTCGGGAAATGATGAGATCGGTTCGATCGGCAAGGCCCTTGGGGAGATGGCAGATAAGCTGCAACACGTTATAGTCCAGATTCATCAGCAGACCGAGGTACTTGGGAATTCGTCAAAATTACTCTCTGATGTGTCTTCCGAACTTTCGGAAGGAACACGAATCGCGGCGGAACAAACCGACAGCGTTGCTGCGGCGACAGAGGAAATGAGCAGTAATATGAATTCAGTGGCGGCCGCCAGTGAGCAGGCCTCATCCAATGTCGGTCTTGTCTCCGAGGCCATTGATGAGATTCTTGCCTCTGTTGATGAGGAGGCAAAGCAGACAACCAAGGCCCAGGAGATAACCAGCCATGCGGTGAATCTTGCCACCAGTTCTTCGGCAAAAGTCGACGCCCTTGGTTCGGCTGCTGCGGAAATCACCAAGGTAACCGAGGTCATCACTGAAATTTCCGAACAGACAAATTTGCTTGCTTTAAACGCCACCATTGAGGCAGCAAGGGCCGGTGAGGCCGGAAAGGGATTTGCCGTTGTCGCCAATGAGATCAAAGAACTGGCCAAACAGACCGCCGAGGCGACCGGGGAGATCAAAAGTAAAATTACCTCCATTCAGGGCTCCACCAATGAAACCGTGGATGAAATACGTCAGATTAGTAATGTTATCAGCGAGGTAGATGAAATTGTGACTGAGATCACCATGTCGGTGCAGGAACAGAGCGCAACCTCCGGAGAAATTTCCCAGAACGTTACCCAGGCTGCCGACGGTATTGCCGAGGTCAACGAAAATGTCTCGCAAAGTTCAGTTGTTGCCTCGGAAATAGCCCAGAATATAGCTGAAACGAGTCAGGTCGTCTCTCAGCTTTCCGGCAGTGGCGATAAGATCAACGAAACCGCACAAAAACTTGCCGGCCAGGTTTCCTTGTTGCAGGACCTGCCCGGTCAGTTTCAGACGGCAAGATAAGTTCTGTTTTTGTAGAGG
>DRLX01000462.1 GCA_011322715.1 Desulfobulbaceae bacterium | reverse complement strand
CACCACCTGCTCCTGTTGCAGTTGGGCGGAGAGGATTTCTATCAGTTGCCCGGCGGTTTTTTCCTGGCCAAAGACGGCCTCCGGGATACCGGTGCGCAGGCAGCGGTGATGATCCAGACAGGCGGAATCCAGGGTCTGTTCAGGAAGGCTGCGCAGCCGTGAGACAACATCGGTTATGTCAACCCGGTTGTTTTGCAGGTCCTGCAGAAGGGAATAGAGCTGCTTCTCATTCATGATCGCCATCCTACCACGGGTGAAATGGCAGGTAAACCATTTACGACCGTCCATGCTTCTGGTACAGTGAGAACTCAGGCTCCGGGATTGTAACTTCTTCCCGGCGCCTTTCTTTCATCCAATGCGAACCTGGAGGAAACATGTCCGAGGATCATTATCCAGAGTATATTGCCGCCCTGCTCAAGGCGGAGAAATATCCGCATCCCGTTGATACGGTGAGTTTGGTACAGACGCATATCTCATTTGTCCTGCCGGCCGGGGATTTTGTCTATAAGTTTAAAAAACCGGTTAATTTCGGCTTTCTCGATTTTTCAACCCTGGAGAAGCGCCGCTATTGCTGTGAACAGGAGCTGGTGCTCAATCGCAGGCTGAGCCCGGAAATTTATCTTGGTCTGGTGTCTGTTACCGACGATGACGGTGTGATTACTCTTGATGGTCAGGGCACGGTCATCGAATATGGCGTAAAAATGCGGCGAATGCCGGAAGATCGCATGATGGTGCGGGTCATTGATCGGGGAGAATTGTGCCCGGATCATATCCGGGCCCTGGTGGATGTGCTTGTTCCTTTTTATGAGCAGGCGGAAAGGAGCCCCGAAATAGATGCCTTCGGCACTACCGAGGCAGTGGCTGTTAATGTGCTGGAAAATTTTGACCAGACCCGGGATTTCATCGGTGGCGGTGCATTGACCCGGCAGCAGTTTGATCTGATATCCACCTATGCCCGCTCCGTTCTTGCGCAAACGGATATCTTTCAGACCAGGATAGAGGCGGGCAGGATACGGGATTGCCATGGAGACCTGTATTCCGCCAATATCTGTCTGGCTGATAAGGTATATATTTATGATTGCATTGAATTTAACGAGCGGTTTCGGTATTGCGATGTGGCAAGCGATGTCGCTTTTCTGGCCATGGACCTGGACTTTCATGGTCTGCAGGAGTTGTCGGCGCTCTTTATTGATCGGTTTTGTACACAGTCAGGCGATGAGGGGTTGCGGCAAATGCTCAATTTTTACACCTGCTATCGTGCCTATGTCCGGGGAAAGATTGGATTGTTTACCGCCGCCGATCCGGCCGTTGATGCCCAGGTGAAAAAGACGAGTCTGGCGGCGGCGGCCGATTATTTTTCGCTGGCCTGTCACTATGCGGAGAAGGGATAAAGGTGAAGTCGTATCTGCTGGTTTTTTTCGGTTTGATTGCGTCGGGCAAATCGACTCTGGCTGAAAAATTTGCCGAAAGCGAAAATATGGACTATCTCAACACGGACCGGGTGCGCAAGGAACTGGCCGGAATTGAGGCCACCCAACACCTGTCGGAAGAGCCGGGCCAGGGGATTTACAGCCCGGAATTCACCGAGCGGACCTATGCCGCCATGTTGGCACGGGCGGTGGATAGTCTGGGGCAGGGAAGAGGAGTGGTTCTTGACGGGTCATACAGCCGGTGCCGGGATCGGGCGGCCGTACTTGCCTGCGGACGACCTGAGAACGTGTCCGTTCGTTTTATTTGGTGCTCCTGTTCCGATATCGAGGTCAAGCGGCGTCTTGCAATGCGTGCCCGTGATCCGCTGGCGGTATCCGACGGCCGCTGGGAAATTTATCTCAGTCAGAAGGAGAGTTTTGAGCCGCCGGATGAGCTGGATCCGGATCAATTGTTCCATTTGAATACCGAGGCGGACCCTGGTTTTCTGTTACGACAAATCCGGCAATGGCTTGGCGCATAGGGCCATAGTTCCATCAACCTAAATCTTAAACTGAAGAAAATATGTATACGCGAATATATTTTTTACGATATCCCAAGGAGACTTCGGATCAGCCCATTATTTATCAGCTGGTGAAACAGTATGATGTGGAATTTAATATCCTTAAAGCGGATATTCGACCCCAGCGTGATGGAATCATGATCCTTGAGCTGAAGGGCAACAAGGAAAATGTACGGGAGGCACTGGCCTATTTAAAAAGTCTTGGCGTGCGTGCGGAACGGCTGGCGGCCAAGATTGGACGGGACGAACGTAAATGCTTTCAATGCGGCGCCTGCACGGGTATCTGTCCTGTCGGGGCCCTTTACATTGAGCGGCCGGCCATGGAAGTTCGGTTTGATCCTGAAAAATGTACCGGCTGTGGCCTGTGCGTAACCGGCTGTCCGGTCAGGGCCATGCATGTTTCCCTGGACCAGTTGCCGGAAGAGGACGTCCTGACCACTGTTTGAGCCTTGCTCCGGGATGTTTTTTTCGGTGATCAGGAAGAGAGGGTCAGGGAGTCTTTGTTTTTGTTTGCAGGTCCTTGTCCGCATCCGATTCCCAGAACTTGAGAGCGGGCATATGCAGATCAGGCATCCAGCGCCGTAATCCCCATCTCGGTGGGTTTCCTGCCTCCAGACGGGCAAGAAGAGATTTCGCTTTGGGTGCAATAGCCGAGTCCGGATACATCTTCAAGAGATATTTGAGACGATGTTCAGCCTGTTTGTATTTTTCTGTCCGCACATAAAAAACAGCGACAAAGTATTCATGGTTCACCAGGAACTCTTTTGCTGCGGCTATATGCGCTTTCGCCTCTTTTGTGTAGGGTGAACCCGGAAAAGAACGCAGCAGCTTGGAAAAGTCGTTAATAGCATCTTGGGCCCCGGAAATATCACGGTCGATACGGTCCGTTCGTTTAAAATCACACATTCCGATTTGGAACATGACATAGGCCATATTCCTGTTGGTGGGATGGCGTTCTTCAAACTCCTGATACAGGGTTTTTGCTTCGATGTATTCCCCTCGATAATAATGGCAGTCCGCGGCCCTCAGTTCCGCTTCTACGGCCTGAGCGCTGAATGGATATTGATCAAGGATCTGGTTGAATGCCTGCAGGGCATCGTAATAATTGCCCGTGTTATATGCCTCCATGCCCTGGGCAAGCAGATCTGCCGCCGCATTCTGGTTGACGGCGGTTTCTTCACCGTTATCGACAAAGGGGAGAAAATCGAAGGTGTCTTTGACCGTGGAACATCCTGTTATCGTCAGTAACAGGGCGGCCGGAAGCAGGATGCCGGCAATACGGCGTATCAGGGAAGTGTGCTGTGTTGTTGCCATAAAAGATTACCGGTATAAATAAAAAATATCAGGAAGTTAGTCGCTTGTCAGCATTGTCTGGGCATGTTATCTTCGCGCCGGACATGGAGAAAACGTGACCACGTGACTGCTCAGTGTTGACCGGTTCCATGCTTTCGGCCGGCCAGGAATTGCTCTGCTGAAAGTTCTGCATTGGCCCCTTCCCCGGCCGCGTTAACGATCTGGCGAAAGTTTTTACTGCGGATATCCCCGGCGGCATAGACACCGGGAATAGACGTTTCCATCTCGGTGTTGGAGAGAATGAATCCGGCATCGTCGACCTGCAGCTGATCGAGAGGGAGAATTTCATTATTCGGTGCCACTCCGATAAGTATAAAGATACCGGTCACGGCAAGGTCCGTGGTCGATCCGTCATTAAAGGCAACTTTTACGTTGTTGACACCATTACCATTTCCTTCAATTTTTTTCACCTGGGCATTCCAGAGGAAATCGATCCGGTCATTGGCAAAGGCCTTTTCCTGAACGATTTTTGTGGCCCTCAGCTCATCACGGCGATGGATGACAGTGACTTTGTCGGCAAATTTTGTCAGGTGCAGGGCTTCCTGGATGGCTGTATTGCCGCCGCCGACCACTGCTATCTCCTGCCCCTTGTAGAAAGGGCCGTCACAGGTGGCGCAGTAGGAAACCCCTTGCCCGGTGAGTTCCTTTTCTCCTTCCACTCCCAGGGTCCGTGGCCTGGCACCGGTACAGAGAATAATACTCAGGCAGGTCACCTGCTCTCCGTTTTCAAGAAAGACGGTTTTAACGGGACCTCGCAAATCGAGTTTGCTCACCGCCGCGAATTTTTTTTCAAGACCGAAACGATCGACATGGGCGGTCATTTTGTCGATCAGTTCAAACCCGCTTATTCCCTCAGCGAAGCCGGGGTAGTTATCCACCCAGTCCGTGAGGAGAACCTGGCCGCCGGGGGCGCCTTTTTCAATGAGCAGGGCCTTGACACGCCCTCGGGCGGCATACAGTCCGGCGCTTAGACCTGCCGGCCCGCCCCCTACTATGATGAGCTGATAATCAGCCTGCATGAAAAAGATATTACAACGCTTTGTTGATCAATTCATTTAACTGTGCCTTGCCGACCGCACCGGTGATTTTGTCGACCACTTCACCATCTTTAAAAAGAATCAATGTTGGAATAGCACGGATGCCGAACTTTCCAGGAGTAGCCGGATTGTCGTCAACATTCATTTTGGCAATCTGAACCTTACCATCAAATTCCTCGGCCAGTTCTTCGATCACCGGGCCGATGGCTTTACAGGGCCCACACCAGGGAGCCCAGAAATCCACAAGGCAGGGAAGACTGTTGCCGACAACCTTGTTGTCAAATTCATCATCGGTTACGTGTAATACCTTGTCGTTTGCCATTGTTTTGCTCTCCTTCCGCAGTTGAAAATCATGCCTGAAGAATTGTTTTTTCAGGCAATTTTTCGGGGTTGTCGTGGATAAGACCCGAAACGCGGCTTCATTCCCGTTGTTAGGCCTGATCCTTATCATGTCAATAAATTGCATAATTTTCATGCAGTTATTTTGACAATAGAATTTTCACCGGTTATTCTACCTTGCCGGTGCATCACTGACAAGGAAAAATTGTGTCGTCGACGGGAAGGGCGTGACATCGGTGTTCCGCAAGGGACTCTTTCTTGTTTTGACAGATGAATGCAGCCCATGTTAGATTATTCTTCACATGTGTACGGTCCGGATAATATGCGTGTAAAAAAGAAGGAACTGAGAAGGTGTAAACAGGTCGAATAGATTTTATTACAGAATGGTGAATATATGAACAATGAGCAGTCCCGCGAATACTTCATTCGTGCGAAAAAGGTGATTCCCGGAGGAGTGAATTCTCCGGTTCGCGCCTGTAAATCCGTCGGCTGTGATCCTCTTTTTGTCCGGAAGGCAACGGGATGTACCGTTATCGACGAGGATGGCAATTCCTATGTTGATTTTGTCTGTTCCTGGGGGCCGATGATTCTCGGCCACGCCCATCCCGATGTTGTGGCGGCCATCAAGACGGCGGCACCTCTTGGTACCAGCTTCGGTGCGCCCACGTCGCTTGAAGTCGAACTTGCCGAACTGGTTTGTGATTCGGTTCCCTCGCTGGAAAAGGTACGCTTCGTTAACTCCGGTACAGAGGCGACCATGAGTGCCGTTCGGCTGGCACGCGGCTACACCGGCAAAGATATGGTCGTGAAATTCGACGGTTGTTATCATGGTCATGCCGACTCGTTTCTGGTCAAGGCCGGATCCGGTCTTATCACCCTCGGGATCCCCGGCAGTCCCGGTGTGCCTGAGGATATCGTCAAAAATACCCTGTCCATCCCCTATAATGATACGGAGGTTCTTGAGGAGACATTACGGGCCCGGGCCGATGACATTGCCTGTGTCATTGTTGAGCCGGTTGCCGGCAATATGGGGGTGGTGGTGCCGGAGATGGAGTTTTTGCGGACGTTGCGGTCGTTGACAAAAGAATTGGGAATTGTCTTGATCTTTGACGAGGTGATAACCGGTTTTCGCCTGGCGCTCGGCGGCGCCCAGGAGAGATTCGGTATACTACCGGATCTGACCTGTCTGGGGAAGATAATCGGGGGTGGTTTGCCGGTGGGCGCATACGGAGGCAGGCGTGAAATAATGGACCAGGTGGCACCGGACGGACCGGTTTATCAGGCGGGAACACTCTCAGGTAACCCGCTTGCCATGGCAGCCGGTCTGGCCATGTTGAAGGTTGTTCGGCAGCCTGATTTTTATTCGGAGCTGGAGGAAAAAAGTGATTGGTTTGCCGGTGAGCTTTCCGGCATTGCCGGGAGGAGTTCCGTCCCGACCGTGCTGAACCGCATAGGATCGATGATGACCTGTTTCTTTACCAAAGAGCCCGTGCGTGACTTCAAGACTGCCGCCGAGGCGGATACTGAACGCTACGGGCAACATTTCAGACAGATGCTCTCAGGCGGTGTCTGGCTTGCACCTTCACAGTTTGAAGCAATGTTTATATCAGCAGCACATGACCGTACTTCCATGGAAAAAGCATTGGCAATGACTGAATCGTCATTCAAAAAGTTGTCTGATTGACAAAAAAATCGTTGCGTTTGCCGTCTTTGCATGCTACCAATCACCAGATTCAAAAATGAGTATATAGGAGAGAGAGCCAATGTCTGAGGGGCGGCGGGAATTGTTCAGTCAGCTGGCGACCTACAGTCATGTAGGCATGACGGTGGTTATCTCTGTTTTTATCGGTCTTGGAATCGGCTGGTATCTTGATTATAAGGTCTTTCATGGGAAGACGGCGCCGTATCTTACCTTTGTTTTTTTGGGTGTCGGCATCCTTGCCGGTTTTAAGACCCTGTATGATCTTTATCAAAAGATGATGCGGGAATAGCGGATACAATGAGCATGGGACAGGAAAAGCCGGAAAACAGAATTTTACGATCTATTCAGCGGGTCAGCCTGCTGTTGACCGTGATTTTTGTCGGGGCGGGTTTCTTTATCTGGGGAACACTGTTTGCCCAGTCCGTCCTGGTAGGTTCTCTGCTGGTCAACGGCAGTTTCTGGATGCTTAAACGGGATGCGGAACAGATCCTCGGTCGAGTGGCCACGAGCAATCCCGATATGGTGCGTACCGTTCAGCGACTGGAACGCGTTCGTTTTGTGTTTAAATTTTATGCCAAGCTTATCATACTTGGTCTGTTGCTGTATGCCGTATCAACGAGGATGCAGCTCAATATGATAGGAGTGGCGTTAGGTCTGTCCACCGTGATGCTTAGTGTTATAGGTGTTGTTGTTAGCGGCGGCAGGAAACTATATTCCATACAGAGTGCTTAAGGAGTAAAAGGCTATGGAACATCCAATTTTATTTATTTCTCTTATTCTTGATAAAATGGGACTGCCGGTCCCTCATACAATTGTCGGTCATACTCTGCTTGAAAAGCTCTGTGTTCCCTACATGACGTACACTTGGCTTGTCATGGCCTTTCTAATTATCGTGCCGAAACTGACCATGGGAAAATTGGAAATTGTTCCGGGAAGCGGACAGAACTTCTGGGAAGTTATCATTTCCGGTCTTATGGATACCTTTGAGGAGAGTCTCGGCGAGAAAGGGGCCAAAATGCTGTATCCCATGATGGCGACCTTTGCCCTGTATATCGTTATCGGTAATATGATTGGTTTGATTCCCGGTTTTATGTCGCCGACCTCAAACTGGAATATTACCCTGGCCATGACGCTCATCGTCTGGGTTACCCATCATGTCCTTGGGTTCCGCACGCATGGTATTAAGTATTATAAACATTTTATGGGACCGGTTCCGGCTATTGCACCCTTTATGTTTCTACTTGAGCTGATTTCAAACTTTGCCCGTATTCTTTCACTTTCCATGCGTCTTTTCGGAAATATCGTGGCCAAGGAGATTTTGCTT
>DRLX01000461.1 GCA_011322715.1 Desulfobulbaceae bacterium | reverse complement strand
AATTAATGACAGGATCATCTCCAATATATACCTCAAAAGGCTTTAATTTAAGCATCCTTGTACACCAACGAGTTCTTGCATCAGGCAACACACCATTATAAAGGTCAAGATAATATTTAAAATTTTTTATTGACCTAAGCTTTGTAACACTAATATTTAGATAGTTCTCAATTTTAGCTATAAACTCATATGTCTCTTTTAGTTCTTCTCCAGTATCACAAAAAACATACTCAACATTTGGGATCTTCCCGCGCAGATATACGGCCAAGGCTGAACTGTCCTTGCCGCCGGAAAGGGCAATAATGTGTCGAATCCGTTTTGATGATGCGCCTGTTTTGTTGTCCTTCATATCCATGAACACTACCCTTTTACTCTATTCCTGTTCCAGGTTTTCCAGCAATTCCCGTAATGCAGCCGCTACCGCCCGGGGGGAATGGTTGGGGCCCAGTTTTTTGAGCTGGGCGCGGAAAACCTTGCGTAGTTCCTCTTTCTGCTTGCGCTCCTCGGGCGTTAACTCCGGGCCGCCGTCCTTGCCTGGTTCACCGTAATTACGCCATATCTGCTGAAAAAGGCCACCCATCCCCTTGGCAAGGCCGCTGAACCCCTCAATATCCATATCTGTCCACTGTTCGAACGAGCGATTGGCAATGAGCGACAGAGTGGGGCGAGCGTTATGTCCATCGGCCATACCATTATGTATGCAATTCAGGAACGGGGTAAGGACCTCATGTTTGACCCGCGGGGCGAGCCAGGCAGCCCGGCGCTCCAGCTCGCGCCAGCCTTTCTGGTTGCCGGGCAGGCCACATTCCCGCAGCAGGGTATCCCGGCACTCCCTGAGCAGCTCGCCTTCGTAATCCCGCAGGACGGACAGGCTGTTGTTCAAACACTCGAAAAACCGGTCCATATCCTCCTGTCGGTCTTCGCCCTGCTCAAAAGGCCGCAGGCCGAAGCAGGCCGGCAGTTCAGCAAAAAGCAGTTCCTCCGGGGAACTCGCCTGCAACAGGCAATCCCTCATCTTCATGGCGGCAGCGTCCTTAATCCTGGCCGTTTTGAGAGTTACCTGCGGGAGGGTGTTTAATATCCGGTACAAGGCTCGTACCACGGACGCGGTTTTAGGCGGCTGCCTCAACCCCCTTGCCAGGCGGTTCACCACCGCCTTGCGCGTCCCGTCCAAACGCGCTCCTGAAACCGCAAACAGATCCGGCCGCCGTTGCAACAACTCAAGATGTGCGGCCTCGATATCTGAAACAAAGGTCCCTTCACGATACAAAAACAGTTCATCCTGATAGCAGAGATAAAAGGCGGTGAACAGAATGGGATGCACCCCATCGGGAAGACCATAAGGTACGTCCGCCATCTTTTGAAAAAGCTCGACAAGTCCTACCCGCCTGATCGCCCCGGCAAAGATCTCCCTTTCCATCATGTCCCAACATGGGCGCAAACAGCGGTCATTGTCTTCCGGGGGAGGGCGAAAATCCCACTGGCCGGTAGCCTCGTTGAAAGCGTGTATGCCGGTAGCCCGCAGGACCGATTCATAAATACTACGCTCCGGTGGATATCCATCAATACCGAGACGCTCCTCGGTTTGGTGCTTGAGCATTCTCGTAAGCAGACAACGCCGTGCCGAAGCGGCTGCTGAGGATATCTTTTTCCTGACAACCAACTCGTTTCTGATACGGGGGCTTTGATGGTAGATTGCATCGGAGGCATTTGACAGCAGACGCGCCACATCCACGGGGCGTTGTGGATGGCAATCCTCTCCCTGCCATATCCATTGACATGAATTGCCAACCGGAGCAGGCCTGGGGTCCAGCAGGGTCTGCAAGAGTTGAGCAATATGTTGTTCACCCATGGCCAGACGCAGGCTGAGTTCGCGGCGGGCAATCCGATCGTCCCGCAGCTCTTCGGTATTCTCTTCAACCCATTTAAGACAGGTCACCTCTTCCACCACTCCCCGCAGGGCGTCAATCTGTCTGGGGAGGGCGACAATGAGCCGATCGTTCTTTTTTGTTTCCTTTTTAGCCGCAGCCTCAAGCGCCCTTGAATTCGCCTGGGGCAGCACCACCACTATCGTGCCAGCACCATCATCGTATTTTTCCGCCTCCTTCAGTGCTGCCGGTCCCAGGTTTTCTGCATAGACCAGGTTGAAGTAACGATACACCCCGGTCTCAAGGCCATGACGCCGAGCGACAATGGTCCGCTTGGGTAAATGTTGACACAGGGTCTCCAGGGGAGACATACCCTCCATCTGCAGCTTCCGCCGAGCCTCGTTCATGCGGGCCTCTATATCGACATCGCTTCCTTCCCAGACGCGGTACGATCCATCAAAACGGCGGTAGGTCAATATGGATTGTTGTTTGAGGAGCTGGAGTTCTTGCTCAATCGAGGCCCCGGCGGAAGTGACACAGGCAAGGGTCTGTGGCGTTGCCCGCAAGGGGCAAATTTCCGACATCACATTGAGCAAGGCGATTGAACGGATAAGATTGAGCTGGGCGGGAGAGAGACGCTGGCGGCTGTTAATGATATCATTGGCCTCCAGCAAGCGCTTGGCATGGGGAAGACGTGCCAAACCGGCCTCGAAATTGGAAAGAAAGTAGATATAAATATGGTGAAGCCGGATAAAGTCGTCATCTGCGCCGAACGGTTGATCGAGATGATCCTGCAGGCTGTACGGTTCCTGGCTGGTCAAATACGAAAAGATCGAGCGCTCATTCTGGGCCAGGCGCCTGAACAAATACGGCATGGCCAACAAGACGCTGGGGTGCAGCGGCCAAGCCCTATGCGCCATGTCCTTGAACTCGGCAAAATCAATGCCCAGAGGCAAAGGCATTGCCCCCTGCTGTATCTGCTGTAAGGCCGCATTAATCTCCCCGTTAACAGATGATGGCAGTTCCTTTGTTGGCTGGAATGCGGAGGCCACCATGCGCATAGTAGCTGCCGCTGATTCCGTAAACTGAATCGTCTGGAACCGTTCCTGCACCTTGTTCCATTCGTTCCTGAGGGTACGGTCGGAAAGTTCGACATAATCATCGAACATTTGGTGCAGGGTAATCAGAAACAGGACCGGCAACCTGGTCTGCCGGTTGACATACTCCGCCAGTTCCTGAAAGATATATACGTCTCCGCCACCTCGATCCTGAAGAGCATACTCCAATGTTTTTCCCGCCTCATCGATAAACAGGAGAATACCGGCAAAGTGGTGCTTTTTTGCCTCATTGATTAATACGGACAAAAATTTCAAGATGATGGACGTATCCTGCCAGGAATTGTCTGACAGTGCGGCCGTGATTTTGGAGAATAACTGTTGAGTGGACCTTACTTGCGGCAACTGTGAGAGGGCAACCAACATCCCTTCAAGGATCAACTGGGCAACCGGCCGCCGCCTGGCAGTCACCGGGATGATCAGGAAGCCGTTGCTGCCGCTGGCTGAGTTACGAGCTTTTTTGAGCATCGATTTAAGCCCAGAAGGGAGCAGGCCTTCTGCCTGCGCTGCCAAGGCAGGATCGCTGCTGAAAAGCTGGCTAACGAAAACGGCAAAAGCGGATTTCCCCGTGCCGTAAGGGCCGGTCAAGGCAAAGGCGCGCTGCCCTTTGGGGGAAAGAACTCCCCGGAACAGCCGTTCCAATGATTGAACAACATTGGGGGTGATGATATAGCCGGAAGAGATCTCCGTATCACGCCAGTCGTTATGCAGGTTTATTGAACGCTGGAAACGGGGAGCAACAGAGGTGAAGTGTGATCTTTTCAATGTTTCTGCCATCAGGCCTCTCCCCGGTGGTAATAACTGTCCAGCAGCTGATCTGCCTCTTCCGGAACGAGTGAACAATGGATCTGCGCGATCCCGGCAGACTCGGTGAAGTTAAACATAGTTCCCCAGCGACGATCTTCCTGGAGTTCCTGGACAGCCTCCACCAGGGCGTTTTCGTCCAGCATGAAAACTTGCCCAGGACTGCACTGCTTGTATAACAGCTCTTGAATCGTCGTAGATTGCTTGTTTCGTCTACCCATATACTCACAAATCGCATAACCTATAATCTCAGGGGGTAAAGATGCCTTGCGGCCAATTGAGAACCTGAACATGCCGCCATCGATCATCGGTTGAATCAGATGCAGATCCTGTAAAGGGCAATCAAATGATTCCTCTTTGACCTTTTTCTTCTCAAAACGCCTAATTCCGCAATAGGAGCGGATATAGCAATCAACGTCCCGCATGATGATATTTTCGGCCGGTGCTTTTTTTTCTGGGGGAATCATGCGCAGAACAGCCTCTACAACATCGTGCTTTGAGAATTCCGGTTTCCTTAAAGCGGAAAAAAGGGCGGTGCCGGCGGTCTGAAAAACAGGATTGGCAACAAGACGCCAATGCAATAGCCACCATGAAGCGTTATCCTCAAGAAAAGGATCCCAGCCATTTTCTTCATCAAGCAACTTCCTCCCAAATGGAGTTACCTTTCCATTTTCAACAATACCGGTCAACTCGCACCAATAGCGGATACTGTCGACCATATTCTTCCCAACGCCTAGGTCAACAATGGCGTTAGGATCAGAAAACTGTTTACCTGCAGAGATAAAGGCAAAACCCTTCTCCAGCCAGCCAAATCTCAGTACAAAGGTTTGATGGCCGGAGAATCTGTATTTTTTTTTGATGTGTTTCATTTGTTGGCTGACCTATTTTGCGATGCGCTTGCACCGCCACCACGCACCCATTCATCTACCTCTTCCTTATTAAACTTCCAGAGCCGGCCGATCTTGTGACCTGGCATCTGTCTTTCACTTATCCACTTGTAGACCGTATCCCGTTTGATCCCGAGATAGGCCGCAATCTCATCTACGGAGAGCCATCGATCTTCCATCATTCGTCTCCACCCACTCCGAGCATATCATAAGGCTGTCTCCTCTCCCTCCCTCTCGCAGTTAGTGTATCATTCTTTCTGTAAATTCTGAGGAGGCCAGTTGCCAAAAGCAGGTCACTGCTTATCCTTTCGTGACCCAAAATCACAACACAACGAAAGGAGAAAACAATGACCTGCCAAACCCAGGATACCCAATTTGAGCTGGCAATGGAACTGTTGATTGAGCATGGATTT
>DRLX01000460.1 GCA_011322715.1 Desulfobulbaceae bacterium | reverse complement strand
TACGTAAGAAGATTTGGATATTTTTTGTCACTCTTATTTTGGCCTTTGTGGTTCTTTTTGCTGTCCCATCAGGATGACCGGAGAGGTTTAGTTCGTCGGTGTTGATATCCGGGCTTTCATGCAGGTTTTACCTCTTTTAAAGAGATAAATCAGTGCGAAATCAGTCTCGTTGTCTATGGTCTGGAAGAGACCGGAATGAATGATGCAAGGATGGAATATATTTGAATATATTTACAAAAAAGCATTTTGTTATATGGACATGCCGGCAGGCATTTCAATAACTGACGGTGAGGAAAATGTTTCAGAGAAAAGAGGAAACGAAATACGTATAAGAAAATCTTGCCAATCAGATATGATGGTAAAAAGGCGGGGGATAATCTGACGGCTACTCCTGACTACCGACTAAAGAGTGACCGTCAGATTGGTCTGACTGAACCGTTGCTAATTATGCACCGGTTTCAAGCAATTCATCCATTTCTTTCTGCATTTCCTTGGACCAGACCGTCTTCCATTTGCCATCTTTTTTGACTTCGACTTTGTCGGCAACGATGGAATTATATTTGCTGCTGATATTTCCTGAAATACGAACCTGGTCTGTTAAATGTCTGGCAAGCACTGCTCTGTCAAGGTTGGGAACGAGGTAATAACTGCCGCTGGAGGAGAGTACAACAAAAGTGCTTTCCAAAGCTGCAATAGGATCCTGTTTGTCAACGGGACAGGTTTTTCCCATCTGTACGCAATGTAACCCCTGGACTGTTCCTTCAACTGTTGCCGCCAGTGCCCATACCGGAATTGATAGAAATGCAAACAGCAGGATAATGGATAATATTCTCTTTTTCATTTTGTGCCTCCGTCATTGATTGGATATTAATCGCCTGGTTTAACACTTATTGTTGCTCAGTTTCACATGTTGAAAATGCAATCACCTCCTTCTCGTGAAGTTATCATTCTTGCCGGATTGAGTACTTGTACCGGTTGTTATCCCTGTATCATACCGTAGGGTTTGTCTCTGCCCAGAGAAAAAATTTACAGAAAATTTATTGATACACAGTGTCATGTCAATGTTGAGCCTGGAAAAAGATATGGAACATTCTTTGTATCGGCACTAAAATGATGACTCCAGATTTTCCCTTTCAATAGTTATAGTTGTATCTTTTATCTCTGTATTGAAAAGAGTAAGGATGAAGAGATGACTTGTCCAGTAAGAAAGACACAATGTGGTCAGTAAAAAGAAATACTGATGCAATGACTATCAGTAAAAATGATATGTGCGGGCGTTCTTTGTGGCATGAGGTAGACTCAGGCCGTGGAAAAAAATATTTTGCCATAATCCGGAAAAACAGAGATGGCCGGTCCGGAAACAGGTGAAAGTGGGGTAAAAGACAAAGACTCGGAAATGATCTTTGGGAGGGAAAAAATGTAGATATCACTTCTAATATGCGCTATTGCCGACAAGATAAAAACATGATGCAAACGATGCATTTCCGTACAGAGCATGATGGGATGTGAAAATTTTTCACTGTTCCACCAATTTGTTCCCTCCAATAAATGGATAGGTCCCAAAAAGATATCCATCATATACTTGATCTAAAAAAACTTCTATGAAACGCCAGCATAAGCTTATACTTGATGCCTTTCTCCTTGGGATTGTCGGAGCCGGTGCCGCCCAGCTTTTTAATGTACTGCTCCATTATATTTCATTCTTTTTCCAGGGAACCATTGCCGGGTATTCAGCTCCCGGTCTGCCTACCGAAGGAGGGCATCTGGTTCAGGTAATCGGACCACATGGCCTGTGGCTGATCCCGGTTGTGACAACAATAGGCGGCCTGATTTCCGGTTTTCTCGTCTATTTTTTCGCTCCGGAGGCGGAAGGACATGGCTCTGATACCGTCGTTAAAGCTTTTCATCACATGAAGGGATATCTTCGGCCCCGGGTGGCGCCGATTAAAACCATTGCCTCGGCGATCACCATTGGTTCCGGTGGAGCTGCCGGACGGGAAGGGCCGACAGCCCTTATCACGGCTGGTGTTGGTTCGATCTATGCTGATTTCGGTCATCGGTCCGATGAAGACCGGCGGTTGTTGATTATCATGGGAATGGCCGCCGGCCTTGCCGCCATCTTCCGTTCTCCGGTCGGCACCGCCTTTTTTGCCATTGAGGTCCTGTATGGCGGTATGGAGTTTGAAGCATCCGCGTTGCTTTACACCATGGTGGCATCAATCGTTGCCTATGGCCTCAATGGCCTGTTTGCTGATTTTACCCCTCTTTTTATCGTCCCGGATTCTTTACTGTTGCCGACAACCTCTGAATATGGGTGGTATCTGATTCTCGGGATCGTGTCCGGTATTGTGGCAACCGCCCTGCCGCCGGCCTTTTATGGAATGCGTGATCTCTTCCATAAAATTCCCTGTCCTCCCCATGTCAAACCGGCGATAGGCGGTCTTTTACTTGGTCTTCTTGCCCTGGCACTGCCGCAGGTTCTCGGCGGGGGATATGGGTGGATTCAGTTGGCAATTGATGGGAAACTCGGACTGTGGCTGTTGTGTATCCTGCCATTGGCCAAAATAGTCGCCATGTCACTCACGGTTTCTTCAGGTGGGTCGGGCGGTGTCTTTGCGCCCAGTCTCTATGTGGGGGCCATGCTTGGCGGTGCGTTGGCAACGATTTTCCATCTGCCCATGGCCCCTTTTGTCATTGTCGGCATGTCGGCGGTGTTCGGTGCCGCCGGGCGGGTTCCCATTGCCACCCTGCTTATGGTTGTTGAGATGACAGGGGGCTATCAGCTTCTGGTTGTAACGGCCCTGGCCGTTTCCATCAGTTATTTTATTCAGTATCTGCTTGCGGACCATTTATCGTATCCATGTCTGTACGAGGCCCAGGTTGAGGGTCGGGAACATTCACCCGCCCACCATGCAGAATACATGCTTGCCGCTTTACATATCCTTAATGCCCATGAAGTCCGGTTAGCCGGTCCGCGCGAACATATTAAATTGCAGCAACTTCTGAAAACAGGGATTCCGATAGATCTTTCCGATGAAAAACAGTTGCGTATGGGCAGGGTGAGGGTTCCTGCAGCCGGGAAGACGATTGCTGAAATCATGGATGTGTTGCCCGAGGAAAAAAGGGAACTGGTACGCATCGTTGCCGTCTTTCGCGGCCGCCACTCCCTGCTCTCGTATGATACTTTGCGGTTGCAGGCCGAAGATCAGGTCTTGTGTATAGGCACAGCTGAGGTATGGGATGATCTGGAAAAGTATTTGCTTTTCGAAACAGATACGGAAAAATAGTGTGAAAGTTGGACGGCGTGCTTCTTTTTGAAGAAACCGGGTAAAGATTACAGCCTGCGCTTGTTGCAATACTCCCTTTGTCTCCCTTAAAAAAAAGATTGACAAAAAGAATATCCGGTTTATTTTAATCGTTAAATGGCGATATAGAGATTATCGAAAACAAAGCTGCTATGGATGAGTTTATTTCAGTTATGAAGGCCCTGTCTGATCCAGGCAGGGTAAGGGCCCGTTGAAAAATAATTATTTCATTCTGCTTGTCTTTTGCTCCAGCTTCTTCGTTGTGAAAAAGGTTACATATCGTTAATATGCGCCCTTTTTCACGCCTTGAATCTGAAGTAAAATCCGGCGCATTCTGGAATAATTATTTTCTTCCGGCCCCTAAGACTTATTTAACTGTTACAGGGCCACCGGCTTTGTGCCCGTGAAATACAAAGGGTGCCGGGGCTCGCCCAGCCAACGGTTTCCAGTCATTTGAAGATCCTTGAACATGCCGGCTTTATAGAAAAAGAACGGCAGGGAAGTCGGATGATTTTCAGTTTGAGTGATGGAAGCCAGTCCGTGTATGTGGAAACCATGTTGGTTGATGGCGTCGTAAAAACTTCGATCTACTGCGTCGTGTGTCCTGTGGCGATTCTCGACATACTACATGTATAGTCAAGACCCGCCACAGGACAGTACTCCTTGTATATCTGTGTTTTTACTTAGCCATCTTTAAGCATTGACTAGATTTTTTACGAGTTCATCTTGGTTGAACTGTACCAATGGCTTGATGATGACGAATTATTGACGGACATGCGGAGGTCGTTGGCCGAAGTCACGACCCTCTTGCGTTGCTCTGAGAACAACTGAGGAAAAAATATGGAACCTATACAGACACCGGAATGCAACTGTGTCGATACCGGAAGTGGTAATTCAGTACACGGTAAAGGACTCAATAAGGGGAAGGCCGCCGTGCTGGGCATGGCCGGACTTGTTCTCTGGTATGTTATTTACGAACAGCTGGCCCCCTTTGCATACCTCTTTACCTATTCCTGGCTTGGCCTTGAAAAAGGAGGCCACCTTGGGGAAACAATCAGGTTTTTTGTCTTTGAAGTCCCCAAGGTTATGATGCTGTTGACCCTGATTGTCTTTATTGTCGGCATGATTCGTTCTTTCTTTACCCAGGAGCGGACCCGGAAATACCTGGCCGGAAAGAGGGAAACCGCCGGCAACGTGATGGCGGCCCTGCTTGGTATTGTTACCCCGTTTTGTTCCTGCTCAGCCGTGCCGCTTTTTTTGGGATTTGTCCAGGCCGGAGTGCCGCTGGGAGTTACTTTTTCCTTTCTTGTCGCGGCTCCCATGGTCAACGAGATCGCCCTGGTCCTGCTCTACGGACTGCTGGGCTGGAAGATCGCCGCCATCTATCTGGCCAGCGGACTGGTTATTGCAATGGTCTCCGGCTGGATCATCGGTCGCTTTCATCTCGAGCACTGGGTGGAAGACTGGGTCCAGGAACTGCGGGCCGCCGAGGCGGTGGTAGTTGAGGAAAAATTGACCTGGGCGGACCGGCTGGAACGGGGCCGGGAAGCTGTGCGCGATATCGTCGGCAAGGTCTGGATCTATGTTGTTGCCGGTATCGGCGTCGGTGCAGCCATCCATGGCTACGTACCCGAGGACTTCATGGCTTCCATCATGGGTAAGGACGCCTGGTGGTCGGTGCCGGCAGCTGTTCTGGTCGGCATCCCCATGTATTCGAATGCCGCCGGCATCGTTCCCATTGTCGAGGCCCTGCTCGGTAAGGGTGCGGCCCTTGGCACGGTGCTTGCCTTTATGATGAGTGTCATCGCTCTCTCCTTTCCGGAAATGGTGATCCTGCGCAAGGTACTCAAACCAAAATTGATCGCCGTATTCATCGCTGTGGTCGGCAGCGGGATTCTTTTCACCGGATTTTTGTTTAACATGATTATTTAAACGTAAATCTCATGTAGGAG
>DRLX01000459.1 GCA_011322715.1 Desulfobulbaceae bacterium | reverse complement strand
TTTATAGCCGGGGCTAGCCTTTTTCAGGGCGGCAACACCATGATAGCCCCATTTTTCCGATATATTGATCATCATTTCGCTCATCATATTTCCTCGTAAATATATCCTTGCAAACGTATAGGGGAAAATCCGTTACACGATTTTAGAGTGGCGTTTCCAACAGGCCATCCTTAGTGCCCGTCCTGTTCAGGGGAATCACTCTTTTCAGCCCCGGCTTTCATCAACTTCAGACCCTTAACCCCTATATGACAAACCGTGCATCTGGTTTGAAAGCCAAAGGCCTGGTCGGAATTATGACAGGTGCCGCAGAGCTTTTCGTGCAGCTCTTCAAGATGTTTTCTTTTGGCAACAGGATCATCGGACCGAAAGGTTTCCAGGCCGGAGAGGACGCCACTACCCATGACAAATACGTCTTTATGACAGGTTTCGCAGAGGATTTTGGCCTTGCCGACATGGATTTTATGATCAAAGACAACTGTTTTTACAGGCTTGGTGAAGATGATTCTTTTCGTGGGAACAAAATGACAGGAATCACATTGGGTCTGGGCATCAAAGGCATCGTCGCCGTTATGACAGGCGCCGCAATACTTGCCTTTTTTAAAGGAGGCCATGGTAAAATCACCATGCGCGGCCGCTGCACCGATTTTCATGGTAAATATTTTATCATGACAATCCGCACACTCAAGGCCGATATCTTCGACATGGGCCTTGTGATCAAAGGCCGCCTTATTGGGTTTTTTCCAGACAACTTTTTCCGGCGGCTGCATATTGCTGCCGTGGCAGGTGATACAATCTTTTTTATCGGTCACCCCGAATGCTTCATCGCCATTATGGCAGACGCCGCAATATTTACCCTTTTCAAGAGATTTCATAGTAAAATCACCCGCAGCTTTGGCCGTGCCGCGTTTTTTCTTGAAAATATCGGGATGACAGCTATCACAATCGAGCCCGACCCCGATAATATGCTTTTTATGGCTGAATACCTGATGTATCGGTTTATGGACAATAACTTCAGTATTGCCGTAATACTCGGTTAATTCGCCATTTCCCTGTTTTTGTACCGGCATTGTAGTTTTCGCCGACACCGTCTGAGGAACGACCATGGAAAGCAGACCGACACCAGCGGCGGCTCCCAGGCACCACAACAACGATTTCGTAAACTTCATTGACATACTCTCCCCGCATTTAATCGTTCATGCACATCTTCGTACAATTACTTCCGATCAATATACTTGCAGGCGTCTCCCTTTAGTCCGGAAAAATACAAATAGCGCAACACCGTTCCCATAACAACAACCCTTTACCGGGGACAGGTTCCAATACCAGGTAATTTCCAAGGTCGAAACAACCTACGTTCGAATTGAATGTGAAAATGTCCTTGTTGCCCATAGAAGAGGGCGACAGGGACGAGACCGGATGAGACACAAACGGTTACTCTTCTTTATCTTCCGAACCTATAAGCGTCGTCGCTGCAATCCCGGCAATGCCAAGTTGGGCCACCTTACCAAGAGTGGGCTTCAACATTTTGGCCAACATGATACGACGGGAATTAGCCTCGGGCATCTCCTGGGGCGTTTCCAGCTTGTCCAACAGCTCCAGATCTTTTTTATGGCCGAAGTAATAGACATTTGGTCCTATTTTTACATTTTTCGACTCAAGCCGTTTTGCGCCTTTTTTGAGATATGCGGCGACCTCGGACTTGGGATCATCACGCAGGCCGAAAATTCTGGCATCGGCGATACAGGTCTGAACGCAGGCAGGCTGCAGACCCTTGCCGACCCTGGGCATACAGAACGTGCATTTATCCGCCTTGCCCTCGGAATCATCATCGGCAAGCTCGACATTAACATAACGGGCACCGTACGGACAGGCATCGGCGCAGGCGCCGCAGCCAAGGCAACGATTCTTGTCAATCTGAACAGTCCCGTTAAAGGGGTCCTTCCAGGTTGCTGCAACCTCCATGTCCACTGTTTTACCGGTTTTAACATCCTTGAAGGTTACCGGAACAGGATCGGCAGGACAAGCATCAACACAGGCAGGATGATCACAGTGATTACAAAGCCCGGGATAAAAGGTATATGACAATCCTCTGCTGGTTTGGGCGGGACCGAGGCGACGGACCCAGTTTCGACGATAGCCCTCCTTGACCGGGATTTGCCACTCGGCACGACAGGCGATGGAACACGCGTGGCAGCCGACGCATCGATCCAGATCTATTATCATTGCATATTGGTTCATATCAATTCTCCTTTCAGGCTATTTTACTCTCATAACGTGGTATTTCATTGGGCACGGCTACCAGTTCCGGTATATTCAGCGTCTTTCCATCTTTGATGATACGGACAAAATTGGTTCGTTGGGAAGCAGCGCCGATAAAAGGGGCCTGCACCACGGTAGGCATGAGAAAACCGTCGGCTGCACCCTTGCCGTAGGCCCGGCTCAGGTGTTTGGATTTTGACCCAAAACCATGGTACATAAAGACGGTATCCGGTCGGATACCTGGTGTGACCAGTACCTTGATCGGATTGGAACGTTTACCGTCCTGGTTTTCCAGAATAATCTCCTCGTCGTTTTTGATGGAGAGTCTGGCCGCGACCTTGTCGTTGAGCCACAACTTATTCTCGGGCATCTCATTATGGAGCCAGAGATTGTTCATGGTCCGAGAGAAGGTATGCATCGGTGCCCGACCATAGACCAGACGGGTGTACCCCTTGGGCGGGGCCGGGGTCGGTTCAAATTTGGGGATGGCATCCAGGTCTTCGTCGTCAAACTCCTCCACCGACAGCTGAATCTTTCCGGACTCGGTTCCGACTTTAAGCTTCTTGGGATCCCGATACGGGTTACCGGGATAGGTCACCAGGCCGCCCCGGCTGTTCAACTTGGCCAGGGTAAGGCCGGCACCTTTAAGTTCTTCGTTGAGAAACTCTTCCTCATCCTTACAGGTGTAGCCCTTGATACCAAGTTTTTTGGCAAGGTTCTGCGCAATCCAATATGGTGACTTGACATCAAACATGGGCTTGACCACCGGTTGACGGACCGTCAGATACGGGGTCAGGCCATCATAGGCATACAAACCGTCGTAGCGCTCAAGATAGACGGAATCGGGCAGGATGATATCCGACCAGAGGGCGGTCTCCCCGGCCATCATCTCCTCGCAGAAGATGAAGTCCAGATTCTTGATCGCCTTCATGGTGTCATAGGGGTTGGGCAGGGTCTGGATAATATTGACACCATTGACGCCAAGTAGCTTGACCGGATACGGTTTGCCGGTAAGAGCGGCATTAATGATGTCTCGTGTGGTTGTCCCAAAAATACTGGAGAATGGATATTCCGAATCCTCTTTCATGGAGGGATCGGCCTCGGCTGTTTCAACCTCTTCCGGTTCCGGGCATTCCGCCTTGCCGAGCTTGACCGGCGTCGGGAAATAGATACCGCCGGGTACGCCCACTGCACCAAACAGGGCGGTGAGGATGGCATAAGACTGGTGGCGACCCACATCGCCCTTGCCGTACCAGGTGGCATGACGACCGGGATGGATATTGACATTGGGCGCGGCCTTGGCCAGCTCAAGGATAGCGGCCTTCATGTCCTCGATCTTGAGATCGCAGATTCCGGCGGCCCATTCCATGGAATACCCTTTGACTTCCGTTTTTAACTGATCAAAGCCTTCACAGTTGTTGGCAACAAATTTTTTGTCATACAGATTATTTCGGATCACGTAATTGATCCAGGCCAGCATGAGCGCCGTGTCCGTACCCGGCCTTATCGGCAGATAGATATGGGCCTTGTTTGCAGGCGCGGAGAAACGCGGATCAACAACAATGAGTTTGGCGCCGTTGCTCATGCCCTGGATAAATTCCCGTACATGGGAAACATGGACATTTTCTCCAATATGAGAAGCAACCAGCAGCATGGCCTTGGCATGACCCATGTCATTATACTGGCGGGTGCCGGTGGTGACATAACCAACGGTATTCAGGTAAGCAAGCGCGGCCGGACCAACGCACTGGTAAAAGGCCGGCTCACTGGTAAAATTTTCCGTGCCCATGGCCTTGAAAATACCACGCATGAATTCAGCAGAGGCACCGTGGTCAAAATAGGCCAGGGCATGTGGGCCGTATTTCTTTTTCACCTGCTGCATATTATGGGCAATTTCTCCAAGGGCTTCATCCCAGGATATCTTGGCCCACTTGCCCTCACCTCTGGCGCCGACCCGCTTGAGTGGAGTTTTTACCCGGTCGGGATCATACACAAGTTGCACACCGGAATTTCCCCGGGCGCAGACCCTGGTACCGTTGACCGGACTCTTCGGATTTCCTTCAATTTTGATGAGTTTGCCATCCTTGACCTTGCCGACGATTGGACAGCGCCAGAAACACATTTCGCAGACCGAAGTAATTTCCTTGGCCCCCATTGATCCGGTTTCAGGGCCGATGGCCGCCCGGGCCGTGGCCGGACGAAACAGATTGCCGCCACCAACATCCCCGGTGGCCGTGACCGCCATGGCGGCAGCGGTTGCCGCTGACATCTTGAGAAAATGCCGTCTGTTCATGCAAAAACCTCCATATCAATTTGTTGAAGGCACCGGTCTGTCACCTGTGCCAGAGTTTTATAAAACGGTGGGGGATCCGCGAGCATCAACCGCTCATGAAAGGCGGGATACCATCTGGAAAAATGTTCCTGGATGAATGCGTCCAGGAGTTCCTGGTCTCCCAGTTCCATCAACAGACCGATAAAGGTCAATTCATGGCAAATATGGTCTGGGGATTCACTCCCCTCTATCGGCTCCAGACCGGCCCGGCAATACATGGCAAGTGCCTGATCATACCCCTGTTGATGCAGGATACCGGCATTATTAATATAGACTGAGGCATAAGGAGGTGCCGCCACGCCGCCGGGGCCATTGATAAACAGACGCACATATTCCGCCTGTTGATCCTGCAACGCCATCGGAGCAAGCTCATATTCATCCACAAGCTCCAGATCCGCTGCCAGCAGATTAAGCGCTTCGGTGATACCCTCAACAATACCCTCTTCGGGATAGCTGAAACAGTTTGAAAGAAAATGAAAAGGATGCGTCGGCATCATGGTTTTTCTCCTGGAAAATACTGGAAAGTTTTCAAAATGATGTGCATGAATTGAAATGAATCACGGTTCATATTGAAGCGGCATGGTACAATAACACAGTTCTTCTGTCAATTAAGTTATAGCTATTCATAAATTTTCCTTATAGGAAAGGAGCATATTCACA
>DRLX01000458.1 GCA_011322715.1 Desulfobulbaceae bacterium | reverse complement strand
CGGTTTGAAAAAAGATCAATCGTTTCCTCAGTCAACTGCCGAAGATTGAAATGAACCTGTTCCAGCTCAAGTTTTCCCGCCTCGATCTTTGAAAAGTCGAGGATATCATTAATCAAATTAAGCAGAGATTCTCCGGAGCGGACAATCGTCTGCGTAAATTCCCGTTGTTTTTCATCAAGTTTGGTTTTCAACAGCAGTGAGGCAATGCCGAGGACCCCGTTCATCGGCGTCCGTATTTCATGGCTCATCTGGGCAAGAAACCTGGATTTTGCTCTGTTGGCATTTTCCGCCTCCTGCTTGGCTACCAACAACTGGGCATCACGTTTCTCTATGGAGTCCAGCATGGAGTTGACCCCGACAACCAGCATGCCAAGTTCATCGTCCGAGGTCTTTTCAGCCCGAATGGAATAATCCTCTTTCCTGCAGATATGGCCCATGATATCGGCCAGGGCGAGGACCGGTTGCGAGATATATTTACTGAGGACCCGGGACAGAAAAAGGGCCAGCAACAGCGTCGCAATCAGGATACCGGTAACGACAAAAAAAAGGCGGGAAAGAATGGCTTGGAACGCATGGGTGTCCGACTGCAGTAATATTGTGCCAAGGATCTTGTCCTTTGTCCCGATAGGGATTGTGAGGTCGATATCACTAAGATCCAGATGATAACTCTTTTCGCCGAGACGTATCTTTTTCCCCGTAATTTCCGTTGCCGGCTTGCCAAGTCGCTCCTTTGCAATCAATGGGGCCTGATAGTCGGCGAACAACTCTTCTTTAGCCGTATAGACCCGTGCCTGCAGGATATGCGGTCTGGCGCTCAACGAGGAAAGCACTTCGCCTGCGGTTTCCGGATCCATGAATTCAAGAGGGGCCTGCATATTGATTGCCAGCACCCGGCCCAATCCTGACAGGTCTTCAAGCACCGACTTACGCACGGAGACCAGCTCTGAAATAATAAAGAAGCCGGAAGCCATCAAAGAGACAAGCAGGCAACTGATGACAATGATGATTGTCAACTTGGTATGTATGGATAGATCACGAAATTTAGTCACAACTGCTTACTCCAAATATTTCCTGCGCTACCGTAACGCATGCGCCACTTTGAGTAGTTTGGAACTGATCTCAAGGCCCGCTTTTGCACAATTTTTCCGGCTGATATTAAAGCGTATCTTGTTAGCGACCATAACAAAATTTATCATCCCACCCTGATCAAGGAAACCGGGTGAATCACCGACCAGGAGAATGGGCAGGGCAGCTACATTGCTCACAACTTCTTCCAACCGCCCCATTGCCGATGGAGCAACAAAAACCATATTGCATGAGGAAAGCTGGGCAATGTTCGTACAGCGCCTGATCTCCACATGCCTCTCGTTTGTCGTATAGGACCGGGCAATGGTATTTATAGCAGATCCGAAAGGATCACGTCCAAAGATCCCGATAACAACCGGTGCGTCCGGACGGGAAAAGGTCCCGGCAGGCCATTTGACATAGGAGGTAAATTTCACCAGAAAAGCGGCCTCTATTTCCGGAACTTTTGCCGACGGCGCTTCTGCGCGCGCAGGTATGGCGACTACCTGCAGGAGCAGAGAAAGACTGATAGCGGCAATCAGCTTACACATTCTTCGCGTCTTGAAAAATCAAGTACTTAAAAGGACATCGTCAGTTGAGCATACAGGGCCCGCGGAATCTCACTGGCCTGAATACCATCCATGGTATTGTCAAATTCCTGATGAGAGTCATCAAACAGGTTCTTGACACCGGCGGCAAGGGTTACCTTTTCCGTGGGATGATAGCTGAAATTGAGATCAAGGCGGGCATGCCCCCTGATATCAAAGCGGTCAAGGGCGCTGACAACATACAAACTCGTATTCACCTCAAAGTTATGGGGAAGATCCATGTAGGAAACCAGGGAAAAGAGATGATGCGCATTCTCATCTTCTTCAAATCCCTGCCGTGCCTCAAGAGAGTTACCGATGTCAAGGGTATTGAAATGAAACCAGGTATAACCGCCCGTCAGCCTCCACCAGTCAATGGGATTCCAGCTACAACTGAACTCCACTCCATAGGTTTCGGCATCTCGTGCCTCTTCAACCCGGACTGGGAGAACCAGCCGCGGCCAGCCCGTTGAAATTTCGGGAAAAGGCGCTCCGCCGGGAACCCCGGCGATAAGATCATTGTATTTATTGTAATAGAGACTGACATCCACAAATAGCCTGTCCGTCATCTTGCCCCGGTACCCCGTTTCATACGAATATACTGTTTCAGAGCCCAGGTCATCATTGCCCTGGAGGCGGATAAAGGTCATCAGACCATGTTGCGGAGGCGCCATTGAACCCACATTAATATCGGCATCACGTTCAAGCCGGGAAGGCGTCCTGATGGACCGGGAAACAGCCGCCCACAGGGAATGGTCGGAATTGATGCTCCACAGGGCCCTGACGCTCGGCTGCCATTCAAATCCCGTATAATCATTATGCTCTATTTTTGTCCCCAGGGTCAGCTCCCCCTTATCACCGGCAAAGCGAAGCCGTCCCTGCAAAAAACCGGAGAAAAGATTATTATTGCTGACGCGAGGATTCATGGCATAGGAGTAAATACCGGGGATAGTCTCTTTGCCTTCGGTATCACTTCTTGTATAGCGATAACCAAGACCATAGAGAACCTCCAGGCTGTTCAGCACGTCCAGTCGGTGTTGAAAATCGACATCAACGGTATCAAGCGTCTCATCAATAAAAAACTCTTCACGCTCGATATGATCATAATAGGCCTGCAGGGTAATTTCCGACTGTTTTGAAAATAT
>DRLX01000457.1 GCA_011322715.1 Desulfobulbaceae bacterium | reverse complement strand
GTGAAGCCGATGCACGTGCAGCTGCCCAAGCCATCGAAGCGCTGAGCCTGCAGTATTACAAGGCCGGGATTGAAATCGAACAACGCCCCCGCTACAAGAGAGGTCGTCCTCCTGGCGGCGTCCAGCAGGTCAGCGAGATGCGTTACGGCCTCCGCTGTAACCTTGTCGAAAACAAAAAGGCGGTCTCCCGACTCAAAGAAGAGGCCGGCTGCTTTGTGCTGATCACCAATGTGCCCGCCCATGGCGACAACGGCTATGACAGCCGGGCCATCCTGAAGGCCTACAAGGATCAGTACGGGATCGAGCAGAACTTCGGCTTTTTAAAGGACCCCATGATCGTCAACAGCGTCTTTCTCAAGAAGCCCAAACGCATCGAAGCGCTGGGCCTGGTGCTGCTGATTTCTCTTCTTATCTGGCGCCTCATCGAAAGATCCATGCGCCAGTTCATAGCAAAAGGTGATAAAGACCTGCCGGGGTGGAAAAAGCGTCGCACCACCCGGCCAACGACCTTTATGCTCATGACCAAGTTTGCGGGGGTGATGATCCTTAAGATCGGCTCTGAAAGAAGGCTCAACAAGCCTCTGAAGCCCCAACAGCTGGAGTACTTATCGGCACTGCAAATCAGTCCGGAGGCTTTTATCAACCCAAGGGCTGCATGAGCAGTAAAACACATAGAGAGAAGAAAAAAATGGTTCTTCTCCAGATTAGTTGGAGAAAGCCTGGTATATTTTCAGCGTAAAGTACCGCACATCATGAAAACCATAGGCCTTGCGTTTGATGACCTTTATTTTGTTATTGACCCCTTCGATTTTTCCAGTGTGGATAGGAAAATCGCAGTGGTTGATAATACCGTAGCGATACCGATCCAACATGTCGGCGAAATTGATTAACAGCTTGTTGTTCGTCGAACGTGCCAACTGACACCAGTTGTCCAGCGCTTTAATGGCCCATGATCTGGAGCGATAGCTCCAGATGTGTTTGAGTTTGTCTTTAAGGATCATAACCGTGTTGATCATCTCGTTGATTTTCAACAGTTCCCGGAGTTGATGGCGGTGGCTTCGTCGTCGCACGTTTTTTCGGTTTTTAAGAAGCAGGTATTTGGCGCCCTTGAAGACGGCTTTGTCTTTTTTTGAGGCTTTACGGTATTCGCTGTTTCGAATCTTATCGACCAAGCGGTTGTACGCGGCCACGACATGAAACAGATCGAAAACGATTTTGGCGTTGGGCAGCTTCTTTTTAACCGCCTTTATATAAGGGGCCCACATGTCCATAACCACGGCATCGATGGCCTTGCGCTGCCGGGGCTTCAATTGGTTGAAAAAACGAACCAGCGTTTTTGTCTTCCGGCCTTTGCCAACATATACGACATGGCCTGTTTCGTAGTTCAACACCACGGTTAGGTACCGGTGGCCCTTGCGTAACGAAATTTCGTCCACCGCCAAGATGCGCAGCCCCTCGTAATCGGGCTGGCCGAAATCGCGTTCCAGATATTGTTTGTCGATGGTCTTGACCGTTTTCCAGTTCAGCCCCAGATGCTTTGCGACCTCGGTTACGGTCATCACTCGGCACAGCTGATAGACGTATCGAGCCAAACGGGTGGTGACCCGCAAATATGGGTGAAAGAGACCGAGATCCTCGATATGAATGCGCTTGCAGTGAGGACAATATATCTTGCGATATATGCAGCTTACCCACACGGTAGCGGTGGCCATGTTCAGATCCCGGATCTCGCGTCGAGTCCAGCTGTGAACTCTCGGGGCCTTGTTGCCGCAGGCCTGGCACACCGGCGTGAACCGCAAGTCCGCCCTGGTCTTGATGTGGGCTTCGGTGACTTCGGGGTTTACATCCTGATAATAAACTTTGAGTCGACGAAAGGGAAAAAATGATGCTATACTGAGTCTGGACATCGCAGGCCTCCTGTCGATATGGATTGTCTTGGTAAACAAACACATATCCATGGAGATACCGGATGTCCATTCTATTTTTTATCAAAACAAAACCCTGTCCTTGCACCAACTAATTTGGAGATGATCCAAAAATGTAAAAGAAGTAAAAAAAAGCTTGACAGTGTTTTTCTATCAAAATCGGGATTTCAAATTTTTATGAGCACTTAGCCTATTTTAGCGATTAGAGTGTGTAATATCGTGATCTGAGCCCCTTTTCGCGAAATTTGCTAACACCTTCGGGTCGTTTTTTTAAACGCGGCAGCATTGATTACAGGGCGAAAAAGTTCGGTTTGAAAACCTGTGTTATAATGGCTCCAGACGACACAGGAAAAGAACCGAATGAAAGTCGAAAACATTGACATCGAGGCTACCATCGCAAAAGTGCAGGCCCTTGTGCGTGAAGACAAGGAACTGTCGGCGGCCACGAAGTCCATGTTTGAGATTCTGATCCTGATCATCACCCTGCTTGCCAATCGGCTGAACTTAAACAGTACCAATAGCAGCAAGCCGCCGTCGAGCGATCCGCACCGCAAGAAGCGGCCTAAGAAAACGGGTAAAAAAGCCGGCGGTCAAAAGGGCCATGCCGGCATCACGCTGAAACAGGTTGATGAGCCAGACATTGTTGAGATCATAGACATCAATCGCCGAAAGCTGCCAGCCGGAAAATACCGGCAAGTTGGCTTTGAACGCCGCCAGGTCTTTGATATCGATATTTCAAGGATCGTAACCGAATACCGCGCCGAGATACTCGAAGATGAAAACGGCAAACGGTTTGTGGCTTCTTTTCCCGAACGCGTTACCAAGGCGGTTCAGTACGGTACAGGGGCCAAGGCGCAAGCGGTCTATATGTCGCAGTTTCAACTGATACCCTATGACCGCATCCGGGATTATTTCACCGACCAGCTTCACCTGCCGGTCAGCGCGGGATCGATTTTCAATTTCAACCAGGAGGCCTTTGAACGGTTAGCCGAATTTGAAAACAGGGTCAAAGCCGAACTGGCCTCTGCCGATGTGGCCCACGCCGATGAAACCGGCATCAACATCGGCGGTAAAGGGCACTGGCTGCACTGCATGTCCAATGACGACTGGACGTTTTATGGTGCTCATGAAAAAAGAGGCACCATCGCCATGAACGATATGGGCATTCTGCCGCTTTTCAAAGGCACTTTGTGCCATGATCACTGGAAACCCTATTTTACATACGATTGCACCCACGCACTGTGTAATGCCCATCATCTGCGGGAATTGGCCCGAGCTTTCGAGCAGGACGGTCAAAAATGGGCGAAAAAGATGAAAAAGCTGCTTGAAACCATCAATTGCAAAGTCAACGACGCCGGTGGCGCATTGGATGCTCACGAATCACAGAGATACCGATTAAAATACAGGGCCATTTTAAAGCAGGGCGAGACAGAATGCCCGGAACCCGCCAAACCGAAAAAAAGCAAAAGGGGCCCGGTCAAGAAAACAAAATCCAGAAACCTGCTGGAACGGCTGAGAGATTTTGAGCAGGATGCCCTCAGGTTCATGGATAATGCAGACGTCCCTTTTTCAAATAATCTGGGTGAAAGCGATATCCGCATGACAAAAGTTCAACAGAAGATATCCGGGTGTTTTCGATCCATGAACGGTGCCCGGATCTTCTGCCGCGTCAGAGGTTATCTGTCGACCTGCCGGAAGCACGGTGTCAAGCCGAGCCAGGCCCTGGACCTGCTGTTTAACGGAAAACTACCGGAATTTCTGTAGATGGTAGTACAACTCAATCATTACGCTGAATAGTTACAATTGAACTTTCATATGCCAAGGGGGTATATTTTAAAATCCGGATGCATTTGATCTTTCTACCCGCTCCTATAATTCCTTTTACTTCAGGCCATT